>JBEBXB010000098.1:0-7924 GCA_040391885.1 Conexibacter woesei
GTGGCGGACATGTACGCCGAGATCGACATCGACGCCGGCTACCAGAAGCTCTGCGGCCCGGATGCGCTCGAGCTGGCCCGGTACCGGCACACCGACACCGACCTGGCCCGCGCCTCCCGCCAGCAGGACCTGCTGGGAGAAGTACGGAACCGGCTTTCCTTCAGCGAGATCATCAGCCGCCGTGACGAGCTGATCAAGGCCTTCACCGACAACGCCACCTCGGACATCAGCAGCGGCGCCCAGATCCTCGAACTGATCCGGCTGCTATTCGAGTCCAAGGACGCCAGGGTCGTCGAAGTCAAGTTCCCGGCGACGCTCGGTCCGTCGTACGTCACCGCGACCCAGCCGGAGATCGACGCCGCGGTGGACAAGTTCCTCGGGTTCAAGGACAGCGCCGGCCCGATCGGCACCCTGGACGAGGGCGAGGGATCACAGGCCCGGGCCAAGAAGCGGAAGGAAAGAAGCGTCCGCAAGAAGGCGAAGAAGCAGAGCCGCACTGCCAACGGCAGCACGACCAAGGCCCCGAGCAAGGAGAACGACGGGCTCGTGGATGCCGCCCAAGGCGGCATGGACCTCGCGGCGCAGCTCTACGAGGAGTTCACCGTCCACAACCTGCCGATCTTCTATACGAAGCGTCTGCCCGAGGGCACGATCTACCCGGAGGGCAGCCGTGCCTACCACCTGCGGGACCTCGACAAGAACCCGCACAAGGCGTACCGGATGGTGATGGCGCTCCAGAAGGACGACGGGGTCCACTACTTCGGGCTGCAGGGAATCCAGGGCTGGACCAACCCGCCGATCCTCGAGTCGCCTCATGACGAGATCAAGATGGACGGACGAGACTTCCGCGTCTACACCGAGGGGGATAGGGTCCGCCTCGTGTCCTGGTTCTACAAGGGCAACACTTATTGGATTTCCAACTCGATCCTGCTGACGCTGACCAATGAACAGATGCTGGGCATGGCCCGAGCCACTCGCGCATTCACCCCGGGCAGCTAAGCAATCCCGGAGGAACAGAACTTGAGTCAGCCTGAACGGATGCCGATCGGCGTCGTCGGTGTCGGATGGGTCGGTCTCGTGACCGCCGCCTGCTTTGCCGAGCTCGGCCACCCGGTCGTAGCCCGTGACGTGATCCCAGAGAAGATCGAATCCCTGAAGCGGGGCGAGATCACCATCTACGAGCCGGGCCTGGCCGAACTGCTGGAACGCAACCGGGAGCGGCTCACCTTCACCACGGACATCGACGAGGTGTTGGACGCCGCCCGGCTGCTCTTCGTCTGCGTCGACACCCCGCCGACCTACTCCGGCGACGCTGACCTCTCACGGGTCCGCTCGGTCGTCGAGGAGCTGAAGCCGGACGGCGAGCACATCCTGGTGATGAAGAGCACCGTGCCGGCCGGCACCGGGGAGACGATCCGCCGTGAGCTGCCGGGGATGCCATATGTCTCCTGCCCGGAGTTCTTGAAGGAGGGGACCGCGGTCGCCGACTTCCTGAACCCGGATCGAGTCGTGATCGGCGCGGCCCCCGAGGACGGCGAGGCCGCCGACCTGGTCGAGGACCTCTACCGGCCGCTCGGTGGGGAGATCGTCATGACGGACACGTCGAGCGCGGAGATGATCAAGCTCGCTTCCAACGCCTACCTGGCCACCCGGATCTCCTTCATCAACGAGATCGCCAACGTCTGCGAGGAGGTCGGTGCGGATGTCGGCGAGGTCGCGCGCGGCATGGGCCTCGACGAGCGGATCGGCCCGCATTTCCTGCGTCCGGGAATCGGATTCGGCGGTTCCTGCTTCCCGAAGGACGTGAACGCGCTGAAGTTACTGGCCGGTAACTCGGGCTACCACTTCCAGCTGCTGAACTCCGTGATCGAGGTGAACGAGCTCCAGAAACGGCGAGTGGTCAGCAAACTCAGCAAACACCTGGGGTCGCTGGTCGGCAAGCGGATAGCGCTGCTCGGCCTGGCGTTCAAGCCCGAGACGGACGACATGCGGGAGGCGTCGAGCCTCGTGCTTTCCGCCCGGCTCAGGGGAGAAGGGGCGGATGTCGTCGCCTACGACCCGGTCGCCGTGGAAAACGCAAGGAATCTGTTGCCCGGGGTCGAAATGACGGGTACGGCCCAAGAAGCCTTGTCTCAGGCCGACGCCGCCGTGTTGGTGACCGAATGGCCCGAGTTCCGGGAGATCGATTGGACCAAGGCGGCGGCAGGGATGAGGCGTCCGCTGTTGATAGACGGAAGAAACTTCCTCGACCCCGGAGTGATGCGCAAAGCGGGCTTTCTGTACGAAGGCATCGGGCGCCCGGGGGTGGGGTCCTGAAAGTGAGAAACGAAGCGTGCAAGCACTCGTACTGGTCGGCGGCAAGGGGACCCGTCTCCGTCCCCTGACCCTGGAGACCCCGAAGCCGGTCCTGACCTTGGTCGACCGGCCTTTTTTGAGTTACATGATCGAGTGGTTGGCCACGCATGGGGTCGACCACATCGTTTTCGCCTGCGGCTTTCTGCCGGACCAGCTGACCGAGGTGCTGGGTGAGGGCGAGCCCGGCGGACCGAGGCTCAGCTACGTGGTCGAGGAGGAGGCGCTCGGCACGGCCGGAGCGATCCGCTACGCCCTGCCCCATCTGGAAGAGCGGTTCTTCGCTCTCAACGGAGACGTGCTCACGGACCTCGACCTGAGCGCCCTCTGGGCGTTTCATGAGGATCGCGGCGCCAAGGCGACCCTCGGCCTGTACCCGGTCGAGGATCCCACCGGATACGGCCTGGTCGACCTGGCCGAGGACGGGCGCGTGCTCGACTTCCACGAGAAGCCGGAGCCGGGCCATGCCGGGCCGGGCTTGATCAACGCCGGCACGTATGTCCTCGAGCGGGACGCGATCGCCACCGTTCCCGAGCATCGCGAGGTCTCCATCGAGCGGGAGTTCTTCCCGACGCTCACGGAGCGGGGCCTCTACGGGATGCGGCTCGACGGGTACTGGATGGACATCGGCACCCCCGATCGTTACCTGGACGCGAGTTGGGACATCATCGAGGGGCGGGTCCGCACCGAGGTGCCCGTCCATGCCGAGGGCATCATGATCGACCCGACCAGCCGAATAGATCCGGACGCGGTCGTCGGGCCGCGGGCGGTGGTCGGTCCGCACTGCGAAGTCGGCGCTGGGGCGAAGATCAACGGCTCGGTGCTGCTCGACGGGTCGGTGGTGGGAGCCGGGGCGACGGTCGAAGGATCCATCTTCTCTCCCGGTGTGAGGGTGGCCGCCGGGGCGACGGTAGGAAATGCCGTTCTCGGAAAGAATGAGGTCGTAGATGCTTGAAGACGTCCTCGATATCCCCAACCACATCCGCGACGCTCTTTGGCGGGTCGATTCGGCCCAGCTGAAGGCGCGGCCCTCGACCGGTTTCGTGGTCTGCGGCATGGGCGGGTCCGCGATCGGCGCCGAGCTGGCGCGGAGCCTCCTCGGCGATCGCCTAACCGGCCCGCTGATCGTCTCGCGCAAGTACGGGCTCCCGAACTGGATCAACTCGGAGTGGGCCGTCCTCGCGTCGAGCTACTCCGGGGACACCGAGGAGACCCTGGCGTCTTTCCGTGAGGCCGGAGAGGCAGGCACCCACCGCTGGGTGGCCGGCACCGGCGGTGAGCTCGGCGAGCGCGCCCGCGAGGCCAACATCGGCGTCGTCGGGCTGCCCGGCTTCTTCCAGCCTCGCCTTACCGTCGCCTACATGACCGTGGTCGCGGCCTACACCGCCCACCTCGCCGGTGTCGCCCCGGATGTCCGGCGGGAGCTCGAGGGCGCGGCCGACTTCCTGGAGGGAAGCCGGGACGCGATGCTGCCGCAGGCGCGGGACCTGGCCGCGCAGATCGGCGAGAGCCCGATGGTCGTCCACGGCGCCGGCATGACCACTTCGATCGCCCGTCGCTGGGCAAACCAGTTCAACGAGAACGCCAAGCAGCTCGCCTTTCCGGCGGAGATCCCGGAGGCGAACCACAACTTGATGGAAGCGTGGCTGAAGGGGGCCGGCGGGCTCGGTGCGATCTTCCTGACCGATGCCGGGCAGACGAACCGCGAGCGTCGGCGGATGGAGCTGACGGCCGAGGCCATCGAGCGGACCGGCGCCCCGGTATTCTCCGTCGAGTCCATGGGCGAGACGCCGGCGGAACGACTCTTCTGGGGCGTCATGTTCGGTGACCTGGTGTCGGTCGAGGTAGCGGAGCTCCGTGGAGTCGATCCCCTGCCGGTGGATCAGATCCAGGATTTCAAACGGAGGTTGGGAAGCACCTGATGAAGGCAATGGTTCTGGCGGCCGGGCTCGGCACGCGGCTAAGACCGATCACCAGGGCGATCCCGAAACCGATGGTCCCGGTCCTGAACCGGCCGGTGATGGAGCACATCGTCAGGTTGCTGGCCCGTCACGAGATGAACGAGGTCATCGCCAATCTCTACTGGTTCCCCGAGACGATCCAGGGTCACTTCGGCGACGGGTCCGATTTCGGGGTCGAGCTCGCCTACAGCCATGAGGACGCCCTCCACGGGACCGCCGGCGGCGTCCGCGTGGCCGCCGACTATTTCGGCGACTCCTTCCTCGTCATCTCGGGCGACGCCCTCACCGACATCGACCTCGCCTCGATGCGGAAGTTCCACGATTCCCACGACGGGATCGCCACCCTGGCGACCAAGCGCGTGGTCGACACCTCCGAGTTCGGGGTCGTAATCACCGGTGACGACGGCCGGGTGCAGGGCTTCCAGGAGAAGCCGGACACCGCCGAGGCGCTTTCCGACCTCGCCAACTGCGGCATCTACATGTTCGACCGCGAGATCTTCGACTACTTCCCGGGCCCGGGGGAGAGCCTGCTCGCCGATCCCGGGGATCCGGACGGATTCGCCGACTGGGCGCTGGACGTCTTTCCCGCCCTCATGGAGGCCGAGGTCCCGTTCTACTCATACGAGTTCGATTCCTACTGGAACGACATCGGCACGATCAGCGAACTGATCCAGGGCAACTTCGACGGGCTCGCCCGTGACGTGATGCTGGAGATCGGCGAGCCCGAGCGTGAGCCGGGCATCTGGGCGGGGGAGTGCGAAGGCCTGGAGCAGGCCTCGGTCCAGGGCCCGGTCCTGATCGGCGAAGGCTGCCGGTTCGGGGGCAAGGTCGAGTTGATCGGCCCGGCCGTGATCGGTCCCGGCTGCGAGCTCGGGGATCGGTCCGGGGTTCGCGAGACCATCCTCCTCGCCGGTTCCGGCCTGGCACCGGGATCCTTCGTCGCCGGCGGCGTGCTCGGCGTCTGAACGTCCTGCCTGCGGGGTCCGTCCCCGTCATGTTCGTAGTTCGTCTGTCGGAATTGGCGTTCGTCACCCACCTGTGAGGGCTTTCTCGGCAGCCTGGAGGCATGCGACCCAACCAGTGGAAGATGGCCCCCGGGGCGCTGGCCCGCGGGCTGGCCAGGCTGCTCGTCCCGCCGCTCTGTGTCGTTTGCCGGCGTGCCTGCGAGCCCGCCCGGGAGATCTGCGGCGAATGCACCCGGGAGTTGAATGCGGGTCCGGTGCTCCGGCACGATCCGCCCGATGGGGTTGCCGCCGTCGTCTCCTGCGCACCGCATGACGGGGTCGCCCGCCAGCTCCTCGCCGCCTACAAGTTCCGAGGGATGATCGGCCTCGCGGCCCTGATCGCCGGGTTCATGGCCGACCTGGCGGCACCTGGTGAGGAGGGACTGATCGTGGTTCCCGTCCCGCCGAGCCCGTTCCGGCGGCGGCTGCGCGGATTCGATCCGGTCGAGCCGCTTTCCCGCGGGATCGTCTCCGTCCTGCCCGGCGCAGAGCTCGGGGAGACGCTGCTGCTGCGGCGCGACCGGGGACGCCAGCGAGGACGGGGCCGGGCGGGGCGGGTCGCGGCGCCGCCGGACATCCGCGCCGTCCCGAACATGGTCCCGCCGACCAGGCCGGTGTTGCTGGTCGACGACGTGCTGACGACCGGATCGACCCTCGCCGCGGCGGCCGGCGCGTTGGGCGGGGCCGGATCGGGTCCCGTCCGCGCGATCACGTTCACCCGCCGATTGTGATTCCCCCGCAGTTCCCCGTTCAACCTCTTGCGGCCGACCGTCCGGAGGGCTAGGATCGGCCAAAGGAACACAACCCCGCGAGGAGGTCCCATGCGAATCGAGATTCGTGGTCGCAACGTCGAGGTGAATGACGAGTTGCGAGAGCAGGTGGCCCAGCGGTTCAAGCGGTTAGGCCAACAGGTCTCACCGCTCGCCCGCATCGAAGTTGTCGTGTCCGAGGAGCAGAACCCCGCCATCCGAGACAAATTCGTGGCGGAGGCCACGCTTCATCTCAAGGGAGTGACGCTCCACGCCCATGAAGCTTCGTCGGACATGGCTCACACCGTCCACGAACTTGCGGAGGACATGAGGCGTCAAGTCAAGCGGCATCGGGAGAAACGGAGGAAGCGAAGTCAGACCCGGCGTCTCGTCAACGAGCTGCAGGGACGTACTTCGGGCGGCGCATCGGCTTCGATGTAGCTCTCACGAAGACCAGACAGGTTTCTACCCGGGGACTCCGAGAGGGGTCCCCGGTCTTTTCCATATCTGGTCTAGCCGTTGCCGGGAACCGTCAACGGCTAACCTTGGCCCATGGCCATTCAGCTAATCGACCGTGCGCTCAGGATGGGGGAGGGGCGCAAGTTCAAGGCATACCAAAAGCGGGTCGAATCGATCAATCGAATCGAGCCTGAAATGGAGGTCCTCGAGGACCACGAACTGCTCGAGGAAGCCAACGGCATCCGCGAGCGTGCGGCGAACGGAGAGTCGCTGGAGGATCTCCTGCCGGAATCGTTCGCGCTGACCCGCGAGGCGGCCAAGCGCGCGCTCGGCCAGCGGCATTACGACGTGCAGCTGATCGGCGGCATGGTCGTCCACGACGGCGCCATCGCCGAGATGAAGACCGGTGAGGGCAAGACCCTGACCAGCACCCTGGCCGTCGTGCTCAACGCGCTCGGCGGCAAGAGCGTCCACGTGGTCACGGTCAACGACTACCTCTCCAAGCGAGACGCGCTCTGGATGAAGCCGATCTACGACCTGCTCGGCGTGACCGTCGGCTGGATCCAGGAAGACGACGATCCCGAGGCTCGTCGCGAGAAGTACGGCTGCGACGTCACCTACGGCACCAACTCCGAGTTCGGCTTCGACTACCTGCGCGACAACATGGCCGGATCGATCGAGCAGAAGGTCCAGCGCACGCACGACTTCGCGATCGTCGATGAGGTCGACAACATCCTGATCGACGAGGCCCGGACCCCGCTGATCATCTCCGGTGCACCGGAAGAAGCAGCTCAGACCTACTACACGTTCGCCCGTCTGGCCAAGCAGCTGGTCGGCGTGCCCGCCACGACGAAGCTCAAGTCGATGGGCGAGTCGAAGGACACCTCGAGTGCCGAGTTCGACTACGAGTACGACGAGAAGCACAAGACGGTCTCGCCGACCGAGCGCGGCGTCAACAACACCGAGAAGTTCGTCGGCGTCGACAACCTCTACCTGGCCGAGAACGGCGGGCTGGTCAACCACCTGATCCAGTCGTTGAAGGCGGAGTCGCTCTACCGCAAGGACAAGGACTACGCCGTGGTCGACGGAGAAGTGATGATCATCGACGAGTTCACCGGTCGGATCCTCGAAGGACGGCGCTGGTCGGAAGGCCTTCACCAGGCAGTCGAGGCCAAAGAGGGCGTGGCGATCCGCGAGGAGAACCAGACACTCGCGACGATCACCCTGCAGAACTACTTCCGTCTATACGACAAGCTTTCCGGCATGACCGGTACGGCCCTCACCGAGGCCACCGAGTTCATGAAGATCTACAAGGTCCCGGTGGTGGAGGTCCCGACCAACCGGGCGATCGCCCGCGACGACCAGAACGACCAGATCTTCAAGACCCGTGACGGCAAGT
>JBEBXB010000099.1:0-7893 GCA_040391885.1 Conexibacter woesei
ACCGGTTGAGCAGCTTCGCCGACGCCCTGGAGGAGGTGGTGCGGGCGTCGAGTCGGCCGAAGAAGATCTCCAGCAGCGGCCGCGCGACCTGGGTCGCGAACGGTCGCTCGCCCGTCTCGTGAAAGGTGCCGACATTGAGCGAGAAGGAGTGCCTCAGCGCCGTCGAGGAGAAGCTCGGCACGAACGGGTCGTGAACGTGGACGATGTCGAACCTGCCGGTGCCCAGCAGGGCCTCGACCCGGTTGCCGACGTCGACCGAGACCGGCGCCTGACGCTTTCGCGAACCGCGCGGCAGTCCGACCCCGCCACCCATGGAGAGCGTCCGCGGGGCCTCGCCCGGCGCGATCAGGGCCTCCGGGTCCAAGGAGAGTCGATCGAGCGCCTCGCGGGTCTCGTCGATGCCGCTCCTGCCGCCGCCGGGGGCGGCGATCAGCACCGAATGGCCGCGTCGCGCGAGCTCGTCGCTGATCCGGCCGACGTATTCGTTGATCCCACTCCCGTCGCCCCAAGGGAACGGGGTGAACTGGACGATGGAGAGCGGTTTGACCGAATCAGTCACGGGAAGAGTCTAGGCCGGAAAGTGGAAGGGCCCGCAGAGGCGGGCCCTTCCGGAGGTTCAGATCCAGTTCCGGATCACGCTTCGGACTTGGAGTCCTCACCGACTTCGGCGACCGGCTTCGTGCCGCTGATCGGGGCCTTGCCCCGCGCGTTGGCGGCGATGAACTCCTCGGTCTGCTCACGCGCATCGGCGTCGGGCCGCTGGTTGTGAGGAGACTTCATGAGGTAGGACGAAGGACCGTCGAGCTGACCGGCGACGCCGTTGTTCAGAGCCAGCTTGATCAGACGCACGGCGTCGATCACGACACCGGCCGAGTTCGGCGAATCCCAGACCTCGAGCTTGAGCTCGACGGTGAGCGGGACGTCGCCGAAGGACTTGCCCTCGAGGCGGATGTGGGCCCACTTGCGGTCGGTCAGCCACGGCACGTAGTCCGAGGGGCCGACGTGGACATCACGGTCTTCGAGCTCGAGACCCATGATCGAGGTGACGGCGTTGGTCTTGGAGATCTTCTTCGAGTCGAGGCGCTCGCGCTCGAGCATGTTGAAGAAGTCCATGTTGCCGCCGACGTTGAGCTGCGACGTGTGCTGCATCTCGACGCCGCGCTCGTGGAAGAGGCGGGCGAGCTGACGGTGGACGATGGTCGCGCCGACCTGGGACTTGATGTCGTCGCCGATGATCGGCAATCCGGCATCCTTGAAGCGGTTGTCCCAGTAGTCCTCGCTGGCGATGAAGACCGGAAGGCAGTTGACGAAGCCGACGCCGGCCGCGATCGCCTGCTCGACGTACCACTTGACCGCGTCTTCGGACCCGACCGGCAGGTAGCAGACCAGCACATCGGCCTTGGTGTCCTTGAGGATCTGGACGATGTCCGCGGTCGGGCCGGGAGCCTTGGTGATCCGCTGCTTCAGGTACTTGCCGAGGCCGTCGAGGGTCATGCCGCGTTCGACCTTGATGCCCATGTTCGGGACGTCGGCGAACTTGATCGTGTCGTTCTGGCCGGACCACATCGCCTCGGAAAGGTCCTTGCCGACCTTCTCCTGGTCGATGTCGAAAGCCGCGACGAACTCGATGTCCTTGACGTGGTACCCACCGAGGTCGACGTGCATGAGGCCCGGGACCTGATCCGACGCGTCTGCGTCCTGGTAGTAGTGGACACCCTGGATAAAGGAGTTGGCGCAGTTGCCGACTCCGACGATTGCTACTCGGACCTTGTCGTCACGGCGATCGGCGCCGTTCCCGTTTGATCCGTTGTTGTTGCTACTCATAAGGTTTTGAATCCTCCTGTTTCAGGTGCGGTCCCGAATGACACTCCAGCCACCACGGGGTTACACCTAATCGACAATTCTCTCCGTCATCAGTTCACGACGAACGTGCCAGACCCGCTGGATCACGGTGATGGTCGTGAGCGCCGCCATCACGTAGATGGCCGGGGCGAGCAGCTCGAAGTCGCTGGAGCCGATGCCGTTGGCGAACAGCACGCCGATCGAAAGTAGCACCACCCGCACGGGGCGAGTGGCCAGACCGACCTTGCATTCCACGCCCAGCGCCTCGGCGCGGGCCCGGGTGTAGGAGACCATCAGCGAACCGAGCACCACGAACACGCAGGCCGCTGCGGCCAGGGCATCTCCCTTGTCGGCGAAATGCCATGCGATCGCCGTCAGGACCACACCCTCTTCGATCCGGTCGAGAGTCGAGTCCAGGAAGGCACCGAAAAGTGTCCCCTTGCCCGACATCCTCGAGTAGCGACCATCGAGCGTGTCCATGATCGAACCGAGGATGAATGCGATCCCGCCCCACATGAACAAGCCCTGCGTGATCAACACCGCCGCGATGATGTTCCCGACCAGACCGGCCATGGAAATCGCGTTGGGGGTGAGACGGGACTGGATCAGACGGTTGCGAGCCTGCTCGCGAAACTCCTGGGCCGGCCCGTTCCGTGAGCCGTTGCGGCCCCCCTCGGGGGACCCGGACGATGACGTCTCCATGGCGGGCAGCTTAGAGCTTCGGGGCCGAGCGGTTACGGACGGCAGCGCTCGCCGCCGCTGAACCGGGCACCCGGACTGAACCGGGACTCGATCCGAAGCTCGCCCGGACGGGGGAAGACCACCCGGCTCCAACCGCCGTTGCCGGGGCCGACACACCCCTTCCCGGCCGCCACCCGGAAGTATGGGCTCTCGCGGATCCGCACGACGAAGGAACCGGCCTCCGGGGAAGTCACGGTGAACCCGTCGGTCGTCAGGTCGGTCATCCGAGCTGGGGGTTCCACGATCGGGCGGGGGTCGGCAACCCTGAACAGCCGCCACTTGCCGTCGACGGGAACCTCGGTGAGGTAGTCGAGGCCACCGAGGACGAGCGCCGCCTCTTTCTCCCCGGCGTAATCCAGCCGGGTATCCGGGACGGCCACCCACGCAACCGCGAGTCGGTCCAGCCACCGTCGATAGCTTTCGGGGGTCGGGCCGTCGCCGTAGAAGAGGCGATTCAAGTGACGGTCGGTCTGCCGTTCCCATCCCCTGGCGAGAGGGAAGGCGGGGGCGGTGCGGGCCGACTCCCAATGGGATGCCACCGGAACCACCTCGACACGAGCCGGCTCGGCCGCGAGCTTCGGTCCGAGCACCCTCTCCAACGGCTTGTAGAAGGAGCGTTCAACCGCATCTTCACCCCGGACGTCACCGAGGTCACGCGCCACCGGATAGACCTGCCAGACGACGATCAGCACGAACAACAGGCCCAGCAGCATCCGTCGGATGCCGCGGATCCGAGAGCCGTCGGCCGCCAGCGCGATCACCAGGAGCGGCCCGAGAAGGAGCGTCCCGAGTCGATTCACGTTGCCGCCCATCGGGGTGTCGATCACGAACGTCGCCACCAGCGACGCGGCGTAGACAAGGGTTCCGGTCCGGATCAGGCGCTGCCCGGAGGGGATGAAGATCGCCGCGGCGACGGTGAGTCCGATCGCCGGGACGAAGCTCGACCAGACATACGGCTCGTCGCCCCCTCCGGGGAAGAGCACGGCGACCGCGCCGCTGACCAGGAAGGCGACGACGGCCAACTCGAGCCCGCGCCAGCTAAGGGCGGATTCAGAGCCGGGGTCGGATCCGGGGCGCGACCGGGAACCGAGCCAGGATGCCAGGAAATGACTGAAGCCGAGGCAGGCGAGGAAGAGCGCCGCCACGGGGCTGGCCAGCCCCGTGGCCCCGGCCAAGACCAGCGCGACGGGGCGGCTGCCGCGCTGTGCCGCGAAGACCGCGGCCGTCGCGATCAAGATCCCGAGGGCGAACGTGATGCGGCCGGAGAAGAGGCTGATGGTCGCGGCGCCGGCGAACCAGAGGATGCCGACTCGGGCGGAGTCCCCCCATTCCCGGCGGGCGATGACCGTGAAGAGCAGAACCGTGCCGATGACGGCGAGCACCCCCATCGCCCGGAACCCGATCCAGGCACCGATCGGGGGGGCGAGCAGGCTGTAGGTGGGGAGGTAGTGGCCACCGAACCAGTAGTTGTTCCAGACGGTCGGCCCGGATAGCTCGAACAGCTCGGTGCGGAAAGTCTGGGCGGCGTGGTCGGCGCTGAGGGGGGCCAGCACCAGGTAGAGGGCGGCAAGCGCCGCCACCACCGCCAGGGGCACGGCGATGAACGTCCAGGAACCCCCGGACCGTGTGGTGATCGGCGCCCGCACGGGGTCCGCCTCAGGTCCCGGCTTGACGGCGTTCGCGTGGGTTGATCCAGGCCCAGAGCTCCGGCTTGAGCTCGGCGACGACCCGGGTGGCGATCAGGAACGAGAGGCCGGCGACCATCCAGCCGAGCACCGCATCCACCCAGTAATGGTTCGCGGTCACCACGGTGACCCAGGCCACCATCAACGGCCAGCAGGCCCAGAATCCGCGTGCGAACCAGTTGCGGCACACCTTGAACCCGGTCCCGCCGATTATCAGGGCGACCGCGCAGTGCATCGAGGGCACGGCCGCGAACGGGTTGATGAACAGCTTGGCGAGGGCCGAGTCGTGGTTGACCGACGAGTGCGCGTTGATCGTGTCGAAGAACCCGTACTCCGGATACATGCGCGGCGGAGCCGTCGGGAACCCGATGTATCCGACCAGGGCCAGCCCCATCGAGACGAAGAGCATGTTCCGGAAGAAGTAGTACTGCTCGTTGCGGAACAGGTACATCCAGATCAGGAAAGTCAACGCCACGGTGAACTGGCTGTTCAGGTAGACGGTGTTGGCGAAATCAATCAGCCAGGAAACCGTCATGGTGCTCGCCTGCCAGGACGGTTCGAAGAAGAGGTTGAGCGAACGTTCTATATCCATGACTCTCTCGCCGTTCGCGAATGCGAGGTCCGCCCGACCGTCCGCCATCCCGCGGGCAACCTCATAGGCAGTGTCGGCAAATAGATAGAGGACCAGCTGGCGAAACAGATCGCCCCAGCCGCGGGGAAGCCACGCCCCCATCCGGGCAATTACTGAGAGCACGGCGATCAGTCTAATAAGGGAGGGCGCCTACCGAAAGGTAGGCTGGCGCGGCGGATGGTTTCTACCCGACCTATCCTCTGCCTCGGCGAGGCGATCGTGGACCTGATCTGCGAGCAACCGCTCGCACCGGGGGGATTCCCCGACCGGCTTTCGCCCTACCCCGGGGGCGCTTTGGCGAACGTCGCGGTGGCGATCTCCCGCTCCGGCGCTCCCGCCGCGCTCGCCGGCGGGGTCGGAGCCGACCAGTGGGGGGATTGGCTGGCTTCGGGCCTGCGGGACGAGGGGGTCTCCACCGAGTGGCTGGTTCGGCTGGAGGGAGCGGACACGCCCTTGGGGATCGTCATCTTCGGAACCGACAACGAACCGCGCTTCCAGATCTACGGGGAGCACATCGGTCCGACGATGGCGGCCGCGGACGAGATTCTGGACGAGGCCGTGATCCGCTCCCAGGCGCTGGTGGTCGGATCGAACACCATGGTCGGGCCGGTCGAGCGGGAGGTGACCCGCCACGCGCTCGAGCTCGCCGGCGCCGAAGGATTGCCGGTGCTGTTCGACCCGAACTTCCGTCCCAACCGGTGGCGGGAGCGCGAGGAGGCGCGTCGATACTGCGGCGAGCTCGCCTCCCGGGCGGCCGTCGTCAAATGCAATCGCGGCGAAGCGGAGCTGATCACCGGCGAGAGCGACCCGTTGACCGCGGCCCGTTCGCTGGCGAGGTCCGGGCCCAGGCTCGTCGTGGTGACCGACGGCGGGAGTGGCGTCGTGACGGCCGGCGCAACCGAGGTCACCCAGCACCCGCCGCCCACCGAGGTGGTCAGCCCGCTGGGTGCCGGCGACGCGTTCATGGGGACCCTCGCGGCCGGGCTGGCCCGGCTCGACTGGGACTTCTCCCTGGTCGCCGAGGTCCTCCAGGATGCCGCCGCCGACGCGACCGCCATCTGTTCCCACTGGGGAGCGCAGGGTTAGCGATGGCCGGCCGGCCCGAGACCATGCCGGGTGTCCCGAAAGCGGAATGGACGCGGCCGACGCGGGCCAGGGTCAGGCGGATCCGTGATCGATTGCGCGAGATGTACGGTCGGCCGGTCAATCTGCCTCACCGCGAACCGATCGACGAACTGGTCCGCACCGTGCTCTCGCAGGCGACCAGCGACCTGAACCGGGATCGCGCCTTCGATCGCCTCACCTCGATCTTCGACACATGGGAGGAGGTCCGCGACGCCTCCGTCGACGAAGTGGAGGAGGCGATCCGGCCGGGCGGGCTGAGTCGCCAGAAGGCACCGCGGATCCAGGCGGTGTTGCGCGAGATCGGCGAGCCGATGGATCTCGACTGGCTGGAGAGCGCCGAGCGCGACGAGGCGATGGGCTTCCTCACGGCCCTGCCCGGAGTCGGTCGAAAGACCGCCGCCTGCGTCCAGGTCTTCACCTGGGACCGGCCCGAGATCCCGGTCGACGTCCACGTCTTCCGCATCGGCGGACGGCTCGGGCTGTTCCGTTCCAACGCCTCTTTCGACGAGGCCCACGACGAACTGCTGGCCTTGGTCGATCCCGCCGACTCCTACGAGTTCCACATGAACCTGATCCGCCACGGGCGGGTCCTCTGCCGTCCCCGGCCTCGTTGCGGAGAGTGCGCTCTCCGGAGGATGTGCCCGTTCGGCCGGACCACGTGGCGCGAAGACGCCTCAGACAGGTAGTATCACCACGCGCTGAATCCTCGTCCCGATGGGCCGCGCCTGAATCGCAATGAACAAAAAGCCTTTCGTCATATTCGGTCTAGTACTTGCCCTCCTGCTGATTGTCGTCCCGTTTTGGGTCTTCAAGCGCGACGGCGACCCATCCCAGGTCCGGATGAAGGTCCCGACCAGCCTCGAGCACGGTCAGGAGCTCTTCCAGACCAACTGCGGCAACTGCCACACGCTCTACGCCGCCGGCACCAGCGGTGACTTCGGCCCGAACCTCGATCAGGTCCTCGCCCCGGGTGGCACCCCGGAGGGCGCCGACGCGCAGAGCGCCATCGACGCCAGCCGCACCAAGGTCATGAGCGCCCTCGAGAACGGGTACGACACCCCCGACGTCCAGGGACGCATGCCCGCCGGCATCGTCACCGGGACCGTGGCCGAAGAGATCGCCGAGTTCGTCGCTCAGACCGCCGGTCGCGGCTAGCGCCGACCACGACACCGCGATTCACCCAGCGGGCCCCTCGGGCCCGCTTCTCATTTAAGTCACCGGATCAGGAGCCACCCGGACCGGTCGAACCTGCCTATTTGGGCGCGATGCGCCGGTCGAACATGCCTTTTTGGGCGCGATGCGCCCAAAAGAGCGGGTTCGGTGTGGACGTTTTGGCTGGAAACAGGGTTATTTTGACAGATCGTAAGAAACCTGACACAATCACACTTAGATTTTCAAACTTTGACAGTACAGCCGGCCCCTTCCGGGGAGCCGAACACACAGGAGAAACAGCGTGGGAAAAACAATCGGAATCGATCTCGGCACGACCAATTCATGCGTAGCCGTCCTTGAGGGCGGCGAACCGACCGTCCTCGAGAACTCCGAAGGCGGCCGCACCACCCCCTCGGTCGTCGCCTTCAACGACAAGGATGAACGCCTCGTCGGCACCGTGGCCAAGCGCCAGGCGGTCATGAACCCGGAAAACACGATCTTCTCGATCAAGCGCTTCATGGGCCGCAAGGAGGCCGAAGTGAAGGAAGAGGAGACGATGATCCCGTACAAGGTCGAGGCCGGCCCGAACGGGGATGTCCGCGTCGACGCACGCGGCAAGCAGTACTCGCCTCCGGAGATCAGCGCGATGATCCTTCAGAAGCTGAAGGCAGACGCCGAGGCCAAGCTCGGCGAGACGGTCGACTCGGCCGTGATCAC
>JBEBXB010000100.1:0-7893 GCA_040391885.1 Conexibacter woesei
CACCGTTCTACATCTGGACCACGGATTACGCGAACAAGCGTCTGAACTGGAAGCCCCGCCATCCGCTGCATCTGGTGCTGCTGCGGGTCCACAGGATCCCGCGCCCGGTCACCGTCCGGGTTCGCGAGGAGTACCACGGCTGCCGTTCATGGGCCGAGATCGACCGCGACCTCCCGTTCGAGGGCACCCCGGTCATGTCGGACGACGAGTTCGAGTTCGCCAGCAACGAGATCCGTGCGATCTGTGAAGGCGACCGGGTTCCGGCCTTCGCCTGAGCCCTCCCGGACAGACCCGCGACGTATAGCGGGCTGACCGCACAGCAGTTTGAGAACGGACCCGCCCAGCGGGTCCGTTTTCGTTTCCCCGGCCGTCTCCGGTCCAATAGCCTGCGGCCGGTGACCTGGATCGAGACCACTTCACTCACCTTCAGCGCACGCCACGAGGACAGCGACCGCAGCTACGCCGAGGAGCTGGTCGACCGGCTCGAGGATCTCAGCCTCAAGCTGGAGGACCGCTTCGAGGTCGTCCCGAGCGGCGTCACGGTGGTGGTCCATCCGGCACCGATCTGGCTCACCGCGGCTCACCCCTTCCTGCCGCTGGTCCGGTGGTCTGCCGCCCCGGCCGGGAGGCGCTACCTGGCGGGCTGGGCGATGGCGACCGAGGTCCACGTGCTCGGCGAGGGAGCGATGGCCAAGCGAGCCGCGGGAGAGGCCTCCTACGAAGCGCTGCGGGGCACCGCCGAGCGGCTCTACACCCAGATCGTCCTGGCGGCCAACAACGAATCGATCCCGCCTCCCTGGACGCCGATGCGGTTTCTCCGGTACTTGAATTGGGCCTGGCTGGTCGAGGGCGGCGCCCAGCACTTCGCCCGCCAGGTCGACTTCTTCCGGGCGGCGGTGATCCGGCGTCTCCGGGAAGGCTCCCGGCCCAGCTTCCCGCCCAGCCGCCGCGACGCGATCATCCTCGGCGGCACGATCTTCGACCTTCTGGAGGACTACCGCGGCGGCGGCGCCTGTGAGCTCCTGATCGGGCGTCTCAGGCGGGACGGCCCGAAGGCCAACCTGGAGGCCGCGTTCGACCTGCCCCTGCGGGAGATCGAAGACATGTGGCGCCAGTACCTGCGTGATCTCGTCCGCCCGCAGACCGGCCCCTCGGAGTTACCCTCCCGGGACGAGCTGCTCGGGCCCTTCGACCCCGAGCCCTGAGCCCGCCAGGCCGGGCTTCTCGGCACCTCGCCGGCATGAGCTGCTCGAGCCTCTCGACCCTCCGGCCCCCGAGCCCGGCCCACTCGGCGTGAACTGAGCGGGGATTCGCCCGCATCCGGGCGTTTCCACGCTCAGTTCGCCGCACGGAGTCAGTTTCGCTTCTTGGCCTTGGCCTTCTTGGCCTTCGCCTTGGCCTTGGCCTTCTTGGCCTTCGCCTTGGCCTTGGCCTTCTTGGCCTTCGCCTTGGCCTTGGCCTTCGCCTTCTTGTTCTTCTTCGCCTTCTTCTTGAGGACCTTGGGCACCTTGACGGTGTGCGTGCTCGAGAAGCTGACCGTCGACGCGTCGGCCAAAGTGACGTTCACCGTGGCGTTGCCGGGCTTCACGTTCGGCTTGACGACGAACTTGATGGTCCGGTCTCCGGTCGCGAGGCTGACCTTCTTGCTGCCGATGGTCTTGCCGCCCTTCACCAGGGTCGCGGTCGCATCGATCTGTTCACCGGCCTCGACGGCAACGCTCACCGTGCGGTGCTTCCGGCCCTTGCGGGCCGCCTTGGCGGACGTCACCTTGGCGGCGACGTTCGAAGCGGCCAGCGGCTCCTCGCCGTCGGCCAGCTCGTAGGCGCCCCACGGCGGGTTGGCGTTGACCACGCGTCCCGGCTCACAGGTGGCCAGGAAGCTCGCGAAGCGGGTGTTCGGATGCTCGGTGATCACCCGGTAGGTGCCGGCCGGCACCACGCCCCAGATGATGCCGCCGTCGTGCGAGGACGAAGGCTGGGTCGGATCGGGCAGCACCGCGATGTTGAAGTACATCGGCTTGAGCATGTCCGGAAGCGTGTACGCGGTCGCGCCGGCAACCCCGTGCGGGGTCCGGTCCCAGTACGTGTCGTAGTCGACGCCACGGACGTTCCGGGCCGACGATGTCGTAACGATCACACACTGCTCAGGTCGGTTGTCCGCGTCGGACGGCACCTGGAGCAGCGTCTTCAGGTTGTTGTACTCGGAGTCGGTCGGGGTCTGGAAATTGGCGTTGACGATGTCCTCGCCACGGGTGTGGAAGGTCTGGAGGTCCACCGAGTTGTAGTGCTTGGTCAGGGGATCGAGCGGATTCGTCCTGGGGTCCTCGTAAGCGCCGTTCCAGCCGGACACGATGTACGGGGTCACGTTGGCGTTGTCGGGCACGGTGAGCTCGTAGTCGCCCTTTTCGTCGGAGAGGGTGTAGATCTCCGGGAACTCGCGGACCTTGATCAAGGCGTTGATCAGAACCGGATAGCGCTTGCCGAAGCGGAAAGCCTTGCCGCTGATCTTGACCGTGGCTCCGTCGGCCTTCGGGCCTTCGGCGGCCGACGACGTACCGGAGGGCACCAGCATGGCCAAGGCCAGGCCCAAGCCAAGCACCAGCGCCATGGCTGGACGAACCAACGAATTTCTCAAACTCATGTTCGTGAGCACTCCCTCCCCGGAAGGTCCGGGATTGATTGGTGAAAAGGCCCGCGGAAAGTACCGCAGTGACCTGTGAACAGAGCCAGCACGGAAGAGTTGCGGAAAACTGGTTCTACCAGTTTTCCCGGAACCGGACCACCGCGGCCCAGCTCAGCGGTGCTGCTCAGTGGTCCAGGACCAGACCGAGGAAGCGCTGCGTTCGCTCGTGCGAAGGACTGCCGAGAACGGACTTCGGCTTGCCCTGTTCGATGATCACGCCTTCGTCCATGAAGATGACGCGGTCCGCGACCTCGCGGGCGAAGTTCATCTCGTGGGTGACGCAGATCATCGTCATCCCCGACTCGGCCAGTTCCCGCATCACGTCGAGCACACCCTTGACGAGCTCCGGATCGAGGGCGCTGGTCACCTCGTCGAAGAGCATGATCTCCGGATCCATCGCGAGTGCCCGGGCGATCGCGACTCGCTGCTGTTGGCCGCCGGAAAGGCGATCGGGGTACTCGTCGATCTTGTCCTCCAGACCGACCCTCGTCAGCAGCTCGACCGAGCGCGCATCGGCCTCGCCCCGTTTGCGCCCGCGAACCTGGACCTGCGCCACGGAGACGTTCGCCTTCGCGGTCATGTGAGGAAACAAGTTGAACTGTTGGAAGACCATGCCCACTTCGCGCCTGAGGATGTCGAGCCCCTTGGGGCGACCCTCCCCGAAGATCTCGCGGCCCTCCAGGGCGATTCGCCCTCCGTCCGGCCGCTCGAGCATGTTCAGGCATCGCAGCAGCGTGCTCTTTCCGGAGCCGCTGGGGCCGATCACGCATACGACCTCGCCCTTCTGGATCTCGAGATCGATGCCGCAGAGCACGTCCAGCTTGCCGTAGCTCTTGCGCAGATCGGCAACCTGGAGGATCCCCGCCACACCGGCAGAAGCCTTGCCGTCGCCGGTCGATGTCGTATTCGTGTTCACGGGATCCCCCTCTGGAACTTCTCGTCCTGGCTCTTGATCAATCGGTCGACGAGTCGCGCCAACGGAATGGTCACGACCAGGAACATGATCGCCCCCAACACGAGGGCAGAGCTGTTGTAGGTCTCCGCCTGGATGTTGCGACCGGCGAGCACCACCTCGATCAGGCTGATCGTGCCGACCAGCGAGGTGTCCTTCATCAGGGCGATGAAGTCGTTGAGCAGCGGCGGGATCACCTTGCGGACGGCCTGCGGCACGATCACGAACCGCATCGCCTGCCCGTGGCTCATGCCCAGGGACCGGGCGGCTTCCATCTGACCGCGGGGGACCGCTTCGATCCCGGCCCGGTAGACCTCGGCCATGTATGCGCCGTAGGTCAGGGTGATGGCGAGGGTGCCGTACCAGAACGAGGCCGGGAGACCGAAGAACTGAGGTACCGCCAGCCAACGCGGCAGGGTGCCGTCGTTGAACGCCCCGAAGCTCCCGTAGATCAACAGGATGATCAGGAGGAGCGGAACGCCGCGGAAGACGTCGATGTAGGCGATGGTGACGGCCCGCACCGGCATCAGCGGTTTGCCGGGCAGCTGCCGCAGGACCGCCAGGATCAGGCCCCACACCAAGGAGAGGCCGCCGGCCACTATGGAAAGCATCAGGGTGTACTTGAACCCCGTGAGCACATACCCGAACTCTTCCCCCATCAGGGAAAAGTCGAAGTACTGCTGGATGATCGTATCCACCTTGTCCCTCTCCTCGAAACATCAAGGGGGGCGCCCGGTGGCGCCCCCCTGTCCAGTGCTGATCCTGTCGGCTAGCCCTCCGACCCTTCGGCGTCGCCGGACGCGTCGCTCTCGATGACAGACGCGTCCGCGTCGATGCCGAACCACTTCTGGTTCACCTCATCGAGCGTGCCGTCTTCCTTCATCTCGGCGAGAGCGTTGTTGATCGCTTCCAACAGCGCGGGGTTGTCCTTGGAGACCGCGATTCCGTACAGCTCACCGGTCGGGATCGCGGCCGCGACCTCGAACCCGGTGTCGCCCTGCTTGATCGCGTAACGGGCGACCGGCATGTCGAGGATGCCCGCATCGACCTGGCCACCCTTGACCGCGTTGGTCACGTCGGGCCCGAGATCGAAGCCGTTCACGCTGCTGGCGTCAGTCTCGTTCTCGGCGAAATCCTTGCCGGTGGTGCCGTTCTGGGCTGCGACGGTCTTGCCGGCGAGGTCCTCAACCGAGGAGATGTCCGAGCCCGGGGGCACGACCAGAGCCTGCTCGGCGTTGTAGTACGGAGCCGAGAAATTGACCGTCTTCTCACGCTCGGGCGTAATCGTGCTGGCCGAGATGACCGCGTCGAACTTGCCCTGCTGGAGATCGACGAAGATCGTGTCGAACTTGGTCGCCTGGATGTCCGTCTGGAGATCGAGGCGCTCCGCGATCGCGTTGATCACGTCGATGTCGAAACCCTTGTAGTTGGGTCCCTGCCCGAATTCGAAGGGCGGATACGGGATATCCGAACCAACCAGCAGCTTCCCGGGACTGATCAGTTCCGAGCTGAAGTCGGAGCTAGCGGCGGTTGTGTCACTGCTCGAATCGCCGTTGTCGTCGTCGCTGCCACATCCGACGACGAAAGCCATCGCCGCGACGATCATCAGCGCCGAAAGCAGCGCTATCAAACGAGATTTCTTCATACTGGTATTCCTCCGAACCTGAATTGATTGCTGGACGCGCAACTCGTTCAGTATCGCACGAACTCCGGCCGATTTTCGCGCCCCGCACCCAAGTGACTACACTTTCTGAAGTACTGCGGTCCGAGCGTCCATCCATCGAGAGCATGAGCCCCTACTACGACCTTCTAAATAAGCCCTGCGGAGGAACCTTCACCGACGTCGTCGAATCGATCGGCCACACGCCGCTGGTCGAGCTCGGCACGCTCTCCCCCAAGGAAGACGTGCGGATCTTCGCCAAGCTCGAGTCCGCCAACCCGACCGGCTCCGTAAAGGACCGTGTCGCCCGTTCGATGATGCAGGCGGCCGAAGAGGCCGGCGCGATCGGCCCGGGTCAGACCATCCTCGAACCGACCTCGGGCAACACCGGGATCTCACTGGCCATGATCTGCAGCCGCAAGGGCTACCCGCTGAAGGTAGTGATGCCGGACAACGTCACCGCGGAACGGACCCAGCTCTTGGAGATGTACGGAGCCGAGATCGTCTACTCCGAGGGCGCCAAGGGCTCCAACGGCGCGGTCGAGCTCGCCCTGGAGATGGCCGAGGATCCTCAGTACTACATGCCTTACCAGTACGGCAACGAAGCAAATCCCAACGCCCACTACAACGGCACCGCCGTCGAGATCCTGGAAGAGCTGGACGAGGTTTCCGCCTTCGTCGCCGGCCTCGGCACCGGCGGCACGCTGATGGGCAACGGCCGCCGCTTCAAGGAGCACAACCCGGACACGAAGATCGTCGCGGCCGAGCCGCTCCAGGGCGAGCTGGTTCAGGGTCTCCGCTCACTCGACGACGGCTTCATCCCGCCGATCATCGACCTCTCGATCCTGGATCGCAAGATCATGGTCTCGAACCGTGACGCCATCGTCTGGACGAAGCGGCTGCTCGAAGACGAAGGCATCTTCGCCGGGGTCTCCTCAGGAGCCGTGGCCGCCATCGCGGTTCGGATCGCCAACGAGATGGAATCGGGCAACGTCGTCTTCCTCGTCCCCGACGGGGGCTGGAAATACCTTTCGTCCGGTGTCTACACCAAGTCGATCGAGGAACTCGGCGACATCGACGCGACCAACTGGTGGTAGACCGGTGAAGATCGCCCAGAGCCTGCTCGACGAGATGATCGCCCACGCGCAGGCGGACGACCCGAATGAGTGCTGCGGGCTGGTCGGCGGCAACGGCGACAGCGCCACGACCGTCTACGCGGCTGAGAACGCCGAGAAGAGCCCCTTCCGATACTCGATCGCCCCCCGCGAGCAGCTCGACCTGATGAACCGGATCGAAGCCGCCGGCGAGGAGATCGTCGGCATCTACCACTCGCACACGAAGACGGCCGCCTACCCCTCCCAGACCGACATCAACCTGGCCATCGGATGGCCCGACTCCGTCTACTTCATCGTCTCCCTGGAGAACCCGGAAGAGCCGTACGTCCGGGGCTTCCGGATCACCGGAAACGAGGTTGCCGATGTCGATCTTCAGACGGCGTAAGGACCCGAACCCGAACGAACCGGTCAAGGTCGCCTACGCGCACCAGCAGGCCGAGGCAGAACTGATCGAGCAGATCCTCAAGGAAGAGGGAATCCCCTGCCTGATCCGTCGCAACAAGGGGTTCGACGTACCGGACATGCTCTCAGCGGGACCGCGCGACATACTCGTCCCCGCGGCCGCCGCCGAGAAGGCGAAGGAACTGCTCGCCGACCTGAGGGCAGAGGACGACGACCTCCCGGGCAGCTAGCCCGAGGTAACGCGAGTTACGCCCCCATAGGGGGCACAAGTCGCGTCACCTGTTCGCACCGGAGGGCGCGAACGGACCGTGGTCGGCTACCGACCGCCGGCCATGGCCGGGAGGATCATGATCGTGTCGGAGTCGGCGACGGCCGTCTCGAGGCCGTCGAGCACCCGCACGTCCTCGTCGTTCAGATAGATGTTCACGAACCGGTTGAGCTCGCCTTCGGTGGAGAAGAGCTGCTCCTGGGTCGCGGGATACTCGGCGACGAGCGCACCGAGCACCTCGCCCACGTTCGAGCCGGCGGCCTGGACTTCGGTCGCGCCACCGGTGTGCTGACGGAGGACTGGGGGAACTTTTACGGACGGCATGCGCTGATCCTATCGGTATGAGGCCGCGGCTCAGGAGCCGACGTGGCCGCCGCAGAAGGCCTCGTAGTCGGGGAACTGACCCATCTCCGACTCGGGGACCTCGGGGGCGTTCGGACCGCAGATCGGGCACTCCGGATCGCGCCGCACCTTGAGCTCGGTGAAGCTGGTGCTGAGGGCTTCGTAGAGCAGCAGGCGGCCGATCAGCGGCTCGCCGATGCCGAGCACGAGCTTCATCACCTCGTTCGCCTGGAGCAGGCCCATCATCCCGGCCATCACGCCGAGCACTCCGTTCTCGGAGCAGCTCGGGGCGAGCTCCGGCGGCGGCGGGGTCGGGTAGAGGCAGCGGTAGCAGGGACCCTCGTACGGCATGAAGGTCGAGATCTGACCGTCGAAGGAGAGGATCGAGGCGGAGACGACCGGCTTCTTGAGGCGCACCGTGGCGTCGTTCAGCAGGTAACGGGTCGGGAAGTTGTCGGCCCCGTCGACGAT
>JBEBXB010000101.1:0-7888 GCA_040391885.1 Conexibacter woesei
AGGTGCTCACGGACGAGATTCATGACTTCATCGCGATTCATCAAGGGTTTCCTATCACGCGGGATCGGCGGGCTCGATTGCGCCCCGGTTCGCTCCCGCCTCGCGGAGCGTCCGTTCTGTCTTCCCCGGCGCGTCAGCGGCCGCCGCCCGGGCGGCCACCCGGATCGCGTTGGCAACGCCTTCAGGGCCGGAGCTGCCGTGCCCCACTACCGCGACCCGACGCAATCCCAGCAGGATCGCGCCTCCGGTCGAGTCGGGATGGAGCTCCCGGCGAAGCCCACCCAGGGCGGGCTTCATCATCAGGCCGCCGACGGCGGAGAGCGGGTTCGACCTGGCGGCGGCGGAGATCGCCCCAGCGACCGTCTTCGCCGTGCCTTCCATGGTCTTGAGCACGACGTTGCCCGTGAACCCGTCGGTGACGATCACGTCTACCTCTCCGGCGGTCACGTCGCCACCTTCGACGTTGCCGACGAAGTTGATGTTCTCGGCCGCGCTCAGGGCGGCATTCGCCTCGACCACTTCGTCACGGCCCTTGCCGGCTTCCTCGCCGACCGACAGCAACCCCACCGAAGGGTTCTCCATATCCATCACGGCACGGGCGAAGGCGGTCCCGAGCCAGGCGAACTGGATCAGGTGCTGGGCCCGGACATCCACGTTCGCCCCCACGTCGAGAAAGAGCACGCTCTTGCCCGGCAGCGGCAGGATGGCTGCCAGCGCGGGACGCTTGACCCCCCGGGAGCGCTTCAGCCCGAAGGTGGCGGCGGCCATGGTGGCGCCCGTCGAACCGAGGCTGACCACGGCGTCGGAATCTCCGGCGGCGACGTCTGCCACGGCTCGCACGACGGACGCCTCGGGGCGGGAGCGAACCGCCGGAACCGGGTCGTCGTGATTGGTGATCGCCTCGGTGGTGTCGAAGACCTCACAGCCATCGACGCCGTCGAGGTTCAGCTCCGAAGCGGGGCCGAAGATACGCAGACGGATCCCGTCGGCCGCGGCGAGGCGGGCACCGGCCACCACCACATCCGGGCCGGACTCGACGCCCAGCCCGTCCAGGGCGACGGTGATCCCGCTCAGTTCCAAGTTGTCTCTATCCGCCCAGCCGGGCTGGACGTCGGACTACTCGGGTGCGACGGTGCCGAAGGGCTGATTCTTCGGGGCGATGACCTCGCGGCCGGCGTACTGACCGCAGGTCGGGCAGACCCGATGCGGCAGACGGGGCGAGTGGCACTGCGGGCAGTGATTCACTCGCGCCTTCGCGGCCTTGTGGGTGGCGCGGCGCTTGTCGCGGCGGGTGCGGGAAGTTCGTTTCTTCGGTACGGCCATAAGAACCGGGATTCTAGGGATTCAGCTGATGTCGCGCAGTTTCGACCATCGCGGGTCGAGATTCTGGCCGTGGTCATGCGCTTCCGGGTCGGCACCGTTGAGCGATTCTCCGCAGTAGGCGCACAGTCCGAGGCAGTCGTCGCGGCAGAGGATCTGATTGGGCAACGCCAGGATCAGGGCGTCGCGGGTCCAGCCGGAGAGGTCGAGGATCCCGTCGTCCACATAGGGGCTGATCAGCTCGGCGGCGGTCGATTCGTCCTCGTCCTCGTCACCCTCGTCCACCCCGGGACGGGAACCGGGAACGTTGCCCGCGACCCCGTCCACCGGCTGGTCGACCTCGCGGACGTCGACTCTGACCGTGTTGGACGCGGGCTCGAGGCACCGAAAGCAGGGGCCTTGGAGCGAGACTGCGAACCGCGACCGCAGCGCGTAGCCGGAGCTGGTCCGAGAGATGTCCAGCCGAACGGCCGGTTCGGCCGGGGACGGCGCGTACTCCTGGCCGCCGAGGCTGACCCCCCCGACCGCGACCGCCCCGTCGATGCGGGTCGCGTCGCCGTGGGCGAGTCCGAGAGCGTCGAGATCTACCTGTTCAAGTGCCATTTCCGTTTCCAGCTTGACAGACGTCTACGATGTCCATCGCCATGAGCGATTCCTCCGAACCTTCCTACCTCGAATCGGTCCGCCGCCAAGTCCCGCTCTACGACGAGCTCCAGGCCGCGACGGTCGCCGCGATTCCGTTCCAGCCGGCTTCGGCCCTGGATCTCGGCATCGGCACCGGCGAGACGAGCTCCCGCCTCCTGGAGCGGTTTCCCGAGACCAGGATCACCGGGCTCGACTCCGATCCCGACATGCTCTATCGGGCCCGCGAGCTGGTCGCCGACGTCAGCCTCGCGAGGATGGAGGACCCCCTCCCGGACGGTCCCTGGGACCTCGTGATCTCCGTGCTCTCGGTCCACCGGCTCGACGACAGTCAGAAGCAGACCCTTTTCCGCCGGGTTCGTGAGCAGGCCAAATCGCTGGTGATCGGCGACTTCGTCTCGCTAGAAGGCGATCGTGGCCGGACCGAAGTTCCCGGCACGGCCTATCCGGACACCGCCGAGGAGCTCGCCGCCTGGTGCGGAGGCGAAATCGCCTGGTCGGACGATGACCTGGTGGTCATCGTCGCCGATTACAGGTAGTCCCTGGGATCGGCACCGCTTCGCGGCGCGGGAGCCCACCGAACCGCTCGGACGGGCAACCGGCCCGCCGTCTCGATTCCGCGGACTCCATCATCCGCGGATCGGCACGACTTGCAGGGACTTCTGCCGAAGAACGGCCCTGCTGAAAGTGGCGGGACCCGGGACCGGGCCCGGGGTCACTCTTCGATGTCGCCGAGGGGCTCTTCGTCGCGGCCGGCGAGGCGGTCGCGACCGCGCTGAACCGCGGCGGTGAACTTCTGGAGGTTGACTTCCAAGGTGTTGAGGATCTCGTCGGCGTAATCCTCGGCGCCGAGGCGGATCTCCCGCTCACGGGCGCGGGCGTCCTCGACGATCTCGTCGGCAGCACGTTCGGCCTGCTTGGTCACCTCTTCGTCGGAAACCAGGCGGGCCTGCTGCTCGCGAGCCTCGCGCACGACCCGTTCGGATTCGCGCTTGGCCTCTTCGAGCATCTCCTGACGCTCTTTGACGATCCAGCGTGCCTGCTTGATTTCCTCGGGGATGGTCGCCCGCATCTGGTCGAGGAGGTCGTAGATCTCTTCGCGGTCGACGCGAACCTGGTCGGTCAGTGGCACCGGCCGGGCATTGTGGACGAGATCATCAAGCTTGTCTATGAGAACCAGGACATCCATTGCTCAGAGAACCCTATGCGTCTCCATTGATTTGGGGGGAAATGAAACCGCTTGGTGAACATTCTGCACGCAATCGCCCATTCCTACCTTGTGTCGAATTGACACTAACTACGACCCAGTCTATCCGCGAGTGCGGTCGCGACCGGTGCCGGGACCAGATCGCTGACGTCGGCGTTGAAAGTGGCCATTTCCTTGACCCCTGTCGAGGAAAGGAAGCTGTAGTTGGAGTGGGCGAAGACGTAGACCGATTCGATCCCCGGATCGAGCTTGTAGTTGAGCTGAGCCATCTCGTTCTCGTACTCGAAGTCGGAGATCGCCCGGAGGCCCTTGATGATCGCCGAGGCTCCCAGGTCGCGAGCGAACTCGACGAGCAGGTTCGAGAAGACCTGGACCTCGACGTTCTCGAGCGAGGTGGTCGCGTTCTCGAGGAAAACCTGTCGCTCTGCGGCGGAGAAGAGAGTCTTGCTCTTGCGGATCGGCTGGTTGACGACGCCGACTACCACCCGGTCGAAGATCTTCGAAGAACGGGTGATGATGTCGAGGTGTCCGTTTGTGACCGGGTCGTAGCTCCCGGGGCAGATGGCTATGCGCATGGGTTTTCGCTCATTCAGTTCCTGAGGGGTCGTTTGACCGGTGGAATGTAACCAGTGTTCGGCCATATCGTCGCTCCCTCACCACTTCGAGAGAGGGAAGTTCCAGCGGCCGCTTGGCTTCACACTCCACCACGACCCGCCCCGACGGGGCCAGAGCCCCGGGCAGCCTTTCGTCCAGGGCCGCCGAGATCTCCGGCGCGAGCCGGTAGGGCGGATCGGCGAAGATCAGGTCGAACTCGGTGCCGGCCGTGGCCAGCCAGTCCGACGCCTCGTCGCGGATCAGTTCCGTCCGGTCGATCAATCCGAGGTTGTGGATGTTGCCCATCGCCGGCCTGGTGTCTCGGTCGACCATGACCGCCGACTCTGCCCCCCGTGAGAGCGCTTCGATCCCGAGGGCGCCGGTGCCGCAGTAGAGATCAGCGACCCGCATGCCGGAAATGTCGCCGAGCGCCGAGAACATCGCTTCCCTGACCCTTTCCGGGGTCGGGCGCACCTTCCATCCCTTCGGGGCCAGCAACTGCCTTCCACCGAACTCACCGGCAATCACTCTCATCTCGTTCCCCTCGCCTTCGTACTTCGACTTTGCCCTTCGGCATCGGATCCGAATCGGGCCAACGCCGCTCGGAGAAGCAGATCGTATTCGGGACCGGGGCCGATCCCGTCCAGGTCCTCCCGGGCCAACTCGAGCAACTCCCCGTCGCGCGGCAGGGAGGCGACCGCGAACCGGGGCAGCCCGTGCTGCCTGGTGCCGGTTATCTCCCCTTCTCCGCGCATCTCCAAATCGAGCTCGGCCAGCCGAAAGCCGTCCGACTCCCGCGCCACCTCGGCGAGCCGCCGGCGAGAGCGGTTCCCGTCCGAGCCCGACAGGAGGTAACAGGTCCCGCCATGGGCACCACGTCCCACCCGTCCCCGCAGCTGATGGAGCTGAGATAGGCCGAATCGCTCGGCCCCCTCGATGACCATGACAGTCGCGTTGGAGACATCGATCCCGACCTCGATGACGGTGGTCGCGACCAGCGCGTCGATTCGGCCGTCGGCGAAGGCGGTCATGGCGACCTCCTTCTGCTCGGCGCTCATCCGCCCGTGGATCAGGCCGACTTCGTAGCCCTTCAGCTCCCCGTCGGCGAGCCGTTCCGCCTCGGCGGTCGCGGCGCGCGCCTCGAGCTGTTCGGACTCCTCGACCAGGGGACAGACGACGAAGCACTGGCGACCCCGGTCGAGCTCCTCCCGGACTGCTCGGAATACCTCGGCGCGGCCGCTTTCGCGGGCCAGCTCGGTCCGGATCGGCAGGCGGCCCGGGGGCAGCTCCCTCAAGGCGGTCACGTCGAGGTCCCCATACGTCGTCAGCGAAAGCGTGCGCGGGATCGGGGTCGCGGTCATGTGCAGGATGTGGGCGACCCGGCCGGCGGGGGCCTTGGCGTCGAGCCGGGCTCGTTGCCGCACCCCGAAGCGGTGTTCCTCATCGACCACGCAGAGCGCGAGCCGGTGGAAGGCGACCCGGTCTTCGAGCAGGGCGTGGGTGCCGACGATCAAGTCCAGCTCGCCCGACGCGAGCGCCTCGAGCATCGCTTCGCGGGCACGTTTCGGTGTGTCGCCGGTCAGCAGCGCCGGCCGGATACCCGTCCCTTCCAGGAGTCGTCCGACGGTCGCCGCGTGCTGCTCGGCGAGGACCGCCGTCGGCGCCATCAGAGCCGCCTGGGCGCCCGACTCGGCCGCCCGGAGCATCGCCAGCAAGGCGATGACGGTCTTGCCCGACCCAACTTCGCCCATCAGCAGCCGCCGCATCGGAGCCTCGCCGGCCAGTTCGGCGGAAATGACCGCGGCGGCCTTCTCCTGATCCGCGGTGAGCCGGAACGGCAGCGACTCGACCCACTTCCCGGTCACCCGGCCAGGGCCGTCCAGCCCGATCGCGGGATCTCCCCCGGAGCGCTCCCCTTCCCGACGGTGGCGGAGCACGGCCTGGTGGAGCAGCAGCTCCTCCCACGACAGCCGGCGCAGAGCCAGTTCCGAGCGTTCTTCGCCGGCGGGGAAGTGCGTTTCGCGGATCGCGGCCAGGGATCCGGGGAGGCCCCGCCTCCGCAGCAGCCGGGACGGAAGGGGCTCCGGCATGTCTGCCGACCGGCGACAGGCTTCGAAAGCCCAACGCCGCCAGCGGGCCGGGCCGATCTCGCCTCCGGCCGAGTGCCGCCCTCGCGGCCCCTCGTCTCCTAGCCCGGGCGGTTCCGCGGCCGTGGCCGAGTTCCACCGGATGTGAGCCCCACCCGACCGATCCGGGCCGTCCTCGGCGTCGTCGCCGGGAATGGCCTCCCAGATCCCCTCCGCGCCCTCCAGAGGCTCGGTGGCGGCAACGGTGAAGCCTTTCGCGTCCAGCCGTCCTTCCAGCAGGAATCGGCGACCCGGCACCAGTTGCTCGACGATCCATGGCTGGTTGAACCAAGTCGCCTTGCGACTGCCGGAGCTGTCCGCCACCCGCGCCTCGACGACGTTCAGCCCTCGCCGTCTCGTCCTGACCCGCCGAGACCGCAGGACCTCCACGGCCACCGCCGCCGGTTCTCCCGGTTCGAGCTCTCCGAGCAGCTTGCGGCCGGGCGGATCGCCGTAGGCCCGCGGAACCCGCCAGAGCAGATCACCGACGCTCTCCACCCCGGCTTCGGCGGCACGAGCCTCCAGGATTGCACCGATCCCCGGCAGCGACGACAGGTCCGCTTCGGCCAGCTCAGGTCGTGGCCAACGCACCGGTGCCGCCAACAGGGCAGCCCGGTCCGCTATCTCCGAGCGGCCCGCCCCGAAGGGAGGCGGCGCTACTGGCCGGCGAGCAGCCACCACCAGCTCGGCTGGCCGCCCTCGTGCAGTTCCAGCTCGACCCCGTCAGGCGCGTGGGCATCGATCTCCTCGAGTGGGATCGGCGCGCCGTCACCGGCGATGACGGTGATCAGTTCCGCCTCGGGTCCAAGTCTCTCGATCGTCGCGGCCAAGGCCGAACCGGCGCCGCCCCAGGCGACGATGTCCCCGTCGATGAACCCGACCGCGTCGCCGCGCCGGAACCGACCCTGGGCATCGTCGCGGGCGGCCGGGGCCACCCCGCCGATCTTCAACCCGTCGAGCTCCGCCTCCATACGCACCCGGTTGGCCTCCAGCTCAGCGGTGCTGTCGTATTCGAACATGGTCAACAGGCCGGCCTGTTGGGTCTTGGTCGGCACGACCACCGCGTTCTTCTCGGTGAGCGCACAGGCACGTTCGGCGGCCATGATCACGTTCGACGAGTTCGGGAGGACCAGGATGTCGTCGGTCCCGACGGCCTCGATGCCGGCCACCAGCTCGGCGGTCGACGGGTTGAGGGTCTCGCCGCCGGGAACGACGTACGCCCCCATGCCGGAGAACATCGCTTCCAGCCCGTCGCCGCTGGCGACGACGACGACGCCGGTCACCTGGTCACCCAGCAGCCGAGCCTCGCGTTCCGCGACCTGCTTGCGCATGTCGGCCACGTCGAGGTTGGAGACCTCCCCGCAATCGGAGAACAACGAGGTCGCCTGCCCGGGGTCGTCGGTGTGGACGTGGACCTTGAGCGTGTTCGGGTCGCCGACCACCAGGACCGAGTCGCCGATCTCCTCCAGCTTGGGAATGAACTCACGGGGGACCAGACCGTCCCCGGAAACGATGAAGTTGGTGCAGAACTGGAAGCGGCTGTCCTCATGATGCGAGTGATTGACCCGGGCGGCGCTGTGGTGGCCGATCTCGGGAAGCTCGGCGTCTTCGCCGCGGAGCGCTGCGAGCACACCGGCCAGGATCAGCACCAGGCCGTAGCCGCCGGCGTCGACGACCCCGGACTCGGCCAGCACCTCGAGCTGCTCGGGAGTCCGCTGGACGGCACGTTCGCCATCTTCGATCGCCTTCTCGAGGACCCCGGCAAGCAGGGCGTCCTGCTCCGCGGCGGAGGCATCCGGGCTGAGTCGCTGCTGCTCCGGGTCGATGTGGGCGAGTTGGCGGGAGATCGAGTGGGCCATCTCGCGGAAGACGGTCAGCATGGTGCCTTCCGCCGGTTCGCGGACCGAGTCGTAGGCGGCGTCGGCGGCGGTGGCGAAGGCCGAGGCGACCAGCACCGGGTCGACCAGCTCGCCGGGCCGGGAGGCCAGCTCCTCGGCCG
>JBEBXB010000102.1:0-7858 GCA_040391885.1 Conexibacter woesei
GCTCCAGCGAGAGCGGGGCGCCGGGGCCAGTCCTCCTCTCCCTGCGGGCCGCCACCTTGGTGCGGGCGTTGGTGAATCCGACGCCGTCGGCGGTGGTCCGGAAGGTGACGTTGCGGAACCGGCCGAGAGCCGCCCTCCGCGTCGCCCGGATCCGGAACTTCACGTTGACCATCCGGCCCGGTGCGATCGCCGCGCGCTTCGCGCAGGTCCGCCCGGAGATGAAACCGGCCGGTGTGCGCACGCAGATCAGGGCGTTGGTTGCCCTTCCCGTACCGGTGTTCGTGACGCGGGCCGCGATAGTCGCCGCCTTGCCTCGACGGATCCGGACTCGCTTGGCGGAGGTCCGGAGCGAGAGGCGAGGCGGGTCCGCCGACGGGGCGGCCGCCTGGGTCCCGGTCCCGGTCAGAGCGATGTCACGGGCGATGCTCTCGCTGCTGCTGATGACTCGCAGCGTGGCCGAGCGAACTCCCGTCGCGGTCGGAGCGAGCCGAACCCCGATCCCACATGACGATCCCGCGGAGACGGTCTCGTCGACGCAGTTGCCCGCCGAGACGATGAAGTCCGACGCGTCCGGTCCGAACACCCGCACACCGGTGACGGTGTTGGGCGCGGCGGGCGCGGCGACCGACAACGGTTCGGCGGTACCGATCGTGCCGACCGCGGCCTGGCCGACATCGAGCGCTGTCTCAGGCGTGAACACCGGGGTGCCGCAGGCGCCGCTGTTCAACTCGTAGACGCAGACCGGATGCGCGGCCGAGCGACCCTGGGCCCCGAGCGGGCTGGATCCGAAGGGCGCGCCGGCGTCCTCGCGGACGGCCTTGATCAGGGCCGGTCCTGTCTGGCTGATCGCGACGGTGGCTTTCCCGGTCGCGTCGCTCTTGCCGGTGCCGATCGCCACCGCGCCGACCGTGTCCCGGTCGTAGGTGGTGCCGTCCGGCATCGCGACCACGGTGAAGTCCTCACCCGGGATCGGATGGGATGCCCGTTGGCGCACTGACGGGCCGGGAGCCGAGTCGGTATCCCCTTCCTGGGGCATCCAGGCAGTGACCTCGACCGGGAACGGGGTGTCGGCCGGAACCGCGGCCGGACCTTCGATCGCTGAACCCGCCAGGTCGACCGGCAGCCTTTCCGGCCGGGTCGGGTCGGGCCAGTCGCCGATCGAGCCGCCTCCCGAGATCAGCAGATCGTCTCCGTAGTCGAGACCCCACTGGTCACCGCCGTCCAAGACCCCCTTGTTGCCGTAGGTGCGGTTGGTCCAGGAAGTCCAGGAGCTGGGCCAGATCAGGGTTTCACCCTTGATCGTCGAGACGAAGGAGCCACGGTCCCACCATCCGCCGGACGGCGGGATGCCCCAAGTGTCGTTGAGGGCGGTCTCGATCGCGGCGGCGATCGAGTTGGCCGGGGCTGTGGAACCAGGCCACGGGGCGGGTGCCGAGTACTTGTTGTAGTCGAGCGAGACCGGCCGCTTCTCGACCACGGTGGCCGACTCGCCTTCGATCTGCACGGTGATATCGGGTCCGGAGGCGGCCATTGCGGTGGCGGCTCCGGCCATGGCAGCAGCCACGGCGAGGGTGGACAGGATCGCGGCAGCGACCCGTGAATACGTAGACATGAACCTTCCCTTTCCTCGAGGGTTTGTGGTTGGGACCAAGGGCAGGTTTCCTGGCTTCCGGGCCTGGTTCACCGCGCCTTCCCGAGATGGCGGCGCCTTCTCAGTGGCTTGCCGGACGATGCCGGCGGTGCGATGGACTTCCCGGTCACAGTGGCGGGACCGCGCCGGACTTGAACCGGCTTCCCGTAACCCATGGCCTTATTGACGCTTCGATCATAGGGGCTTCCGGGACCGTCGGAGAGGGTGCTACTCTTGCCCCGATTGCGGCGCGGGGAACACCGGTGAGAGTCCGGGGCTGACGCGCAACGGTAGGAAAGCGGCACCATCGCCAGCTTTTGAGCCCGAACACCGGCCGCTTTCGATCGAGTTCAGACCTGCCTCGCGAAAAGGGCTGTCGACCGTCTCCTCTTCAGAAGGGAAGGTCCGCCCCCCGCGGGGCGCACCGACCAGCGGTAAAGCGCGAAGGAGACAGAAGATGGCGAAGAGCGGTTTCACGACCCGGATGGGGTCGGTATGGGTGGCGATGCTCCTGGCCGGCTGTTGCTTCCTCGGTGCGACCGGTTCCGCGACTGCGGCGATCACCCCGGAGCAGGCCGCCGCTGCCGCCGAGCGAGGCGCGGCCTGGTTCGAATCCACCCAGCGCGAGGACGGGGCCCTGGCCGCCGGCCTCGGTGGCGACGAGCGGTTCGGCGAATGGACCCTGACCGCGCTCGCGGCGGGCGGCATCAACGCCGCCGACTCCCAGAAGTCCCTACTTTCGAGCTCGGCCCAGTCCTTCTACGACGACTTCTGGACGGTCCGTGGCCCCGGTGCGATCGCCTGCCCGGCGGGCGGCGGGGGACCCGCGGTCTGCGAGCGGCAGCCCGACGGACTGCCCACCGACTCGGCCCGGACGGTCCTCAGCGCGGTCGCCGGCGGCCTTCAGCCGTCGCGGATCTCGGCGGGACGCGACTACGTCTCCCGGCTCGCCTTCTGGTGGAGCGGGGATCAGCTCGGCTACCGCGATCTGCTCAACGACGACATCTTCGGCATCCTCGCCCTGGATCACGCCGGCGCACCGGTCGAACTGCTGGAGACCCTGGCTCTGAAGATCCGATCCGAGCAGCTCCCCGACGGCGGCTGGCACTGGCGTTCCTCGACGGGTGAGAAGCCTTTGCCGGACACGGTCAGCGCCGACACCGACATGACCGGTGCCGCGATCGGCTCCCTCTGTGCCGCCGGCGCCGATCCGGCCACGGACGCGGCGATCCAGCGTGGGCTCGCATTGATCAAGGACCGGCAGGTCGGCGAATCTGGCGGGTTCAGCACCAGCACCAGCCCGACCGGCATCAATACGAATACGACCGCCTGGGTGACCAGCGCCTTCAACCGGTGCGGCATCGACCCCCAGAGCGTCGAATGGACGCGCTCGTCCGGCAAGACTCCGTTCGACTTCCTGATCTCCATGCAGAACGGGAACGGTTCCTTCCGCTACATGCCGTCCAACCCGGTTGGTTCAGCCAACCTGATGTCCTCGTACCAGGCGGTCTCGCCGCTCGGCGGCAACGACTGGAGCGGTGAGGCCCCGGCACGGGACTCCGTTGCGCAGCCTCGGATCAAGCCCGCACCGGCTGTGGCCGACGGCACCGTCGTCCCGGTCACCCTGGTCGTCGATCACGGCGAGGAGCTGCCACTGGCGGAGCGGACCCGGATGTGCCGTGTCGAGATCCCCGAAGGCTCCGATCTCGGTGAGGCGCTGTCCGCCGCTTCCACCGCCTCCGAGCCCGCGGGTTGTGTCGCCGGCGCCGAAACCACCCCGGCCGACGACGGCGTCGAAGTCGCCGCTCTGAACGGGGCGGCGGGCGAATGGACGGTCGAGGTGAACGGTGACGGGGAAAGCGAATCCCTCGACCAGCCGCTCGGCCTGGGCGACATGGTCGTCCTCCGTTACCAGGGTGAGGAGCGGGCGAACCCGCCGGCGATCGTGCCGGTCAGCCAGATCGACGGCGAAGCATCGAACGATCCGGGCCCCGGACCCGGAACCAGCCCCGGAACCGGAACCGGTGGTCCGGGCACCGGCCCGGCCGTGATCGATCCGATTCGCCAGTCGTATCCCCGGGCCCGTGTCGCCAGGAAGCCGAAGCTGCGCGGTGGCCGGGTCGTCGCCCGTGTCCGCTGCCCCGCGGCCGCCAGGCCGGCGGGCTGCACGGTGACCGCGACCTTCTCGGCTCGTAAGCCGGGTGCCCGCAAGTTCCGGAAGTTCGCCGCCACCGGGATCGAGATCCCGGCCGGCAAGGCCCGTCCGGTCTCGGTCCGGGTAGCCGGGCTGAAGCGCCGGCTGGGCCGCACGCACTCCGCGCGCAGAAAGGTCGCCGTCCGCGTCGTCGTCGGGACCCGGTCCCCCGACGGGGTCATCCGGTACGCGCGCGCCCGCAACCGGGTGCGCGGCCTCTAGACCATGGGGCCGGCGCGGCGGCTGCTCGCGGCCGCGCCGGTCATCTCGATCCTCGCCGTCTTGTGGGCGGCGGTCGGGATGGCCGGAACGACCTCCGCCGCGACGGTCGAGCTGCGGGTCGAAGGGGCCGAGGCCACCCTTCACGAGCGGGTCGTGGAGACGTCGGTTCATCGTGTCGACGGCGGCGATGGCACCGGGCCCCACGTCTGCAGCGGACCGCCGGGGGAGACCCCGGGGCCGACCGTCACCGGCGCCCTCGACGACGCCATGCGGAGCGCGGGTCTCGCGTGGCGCGGCACCTGGAGCGGCAGTTCCGGCGACTTCCTCATCGACTCGATCGCCGGCGAGGACTCCACGACCACCGGCCCCTGGTCGATCCTGCTCAACGGCAACCTCACCCCGGTCGGTGGATGCTCGGCCCGGGTGCGCTCCGGCGACCGGGTGCTGCTGGCCCGGGATGTCGTCTTCAGCTCGAAGACGCTCCGGCTCACCGGTGCCGCCGAAGTGAAGCCCGGGCAGTCGTTCAGCCTGAACGTGACCGACGAACGCGACGGAGGCGCACCGGTCGGTGGGGCGACCGTGACCGGGACATCCCTTCAAGCTGGCGGTGCCGGACCGACGACCACGACCGCCGGGACGGGCTCCGCGTCCTTCGCGATCGACGAACCGGGGACCTACCGGTTCAAGGCCAGCCATCCGGACGGGATCCGCTCGAACGCAGTGGAGGTCTGCGTCGGGGTGAGCGGCTGCACCGTTGACCCGGAGCCGGAGGGACCACCGTTCCGGATGCTCAAGTTCGAAGACGGGCAGCAGTTCCTCCGGGGTGCGGCTCCCCGGATTCTCCGCGGTCGCCTGAACTCTGGATCGGGGGTGCGTCTCGCCCTCCGTCACCGCAACGGCCGGAAATGCCGGGCATGGTCCGGTCAGCAACGCAGACTGATCGGAAGGCGGTGCGGATCGAAGCCGCTCTGGTTCAAGTCGCCGGCGGATGCCGGCCGATGGACCTACCGTCTCGGTCATCTTCCCCCTGGCGAGTACCGGCTGTTCGGTCGGGCGATCGGCGTCCCTCCGGTGAGGTGGCGACCCGGCGTGAACCGGATCGATTTCAAGGTCCGGCGCCAGCGGCTTTCCCGCCCCGGGCTGGTCCGGATGGCCGGCCGGTACCTGCGCCGCGCCGCCAAGGGGAGCGAGGTCCGGAGTTCGGGCCTCTACTCCGCCTGGTCGACGCTGGCCCTCGGGACGCGACGCGATCGCGGGGCGGCCAGGGCGGTCGGCGTGCTCCTGTCGAAGAAGGCGGCTCGGTTGCCGACGGGGGAGCTGGCCCGCAATCTCGCGGCGCTCCAGGCTCTCCATCGCGGTCCCGCCCAGCTTCGGAGGAAGGCCCCGGTCAGTCGCCGTGCCGGCATGGCCGCGGAGTTGACGCGGCGTCAGTCACCGGACGGCTCCTTCGAGGGCAACGTCAACCTGACCGCGATGGCGATCCTCGCCCTGCCGCGGATCGGCACCACCGCCGCTCTGGCCGCGGACTGGCTGGAAGGCGTCCAGGGTGATGACGGAGGCTTGGGTCACGCTCCGGGAGCGCCACCCGACGTCGATACCACCGGACTGACCGCCTGGGCCTTCGCCCGGGCGGGGCGTAACGCACCGGCTCGCTTGTCGGGCCGCTTCCTGCGTTCGCTTCAGAACGACGACGGGGGGTTCCCGTCGATGTCCGGCGGAGATTCGAACGCCCAGAGCACCGGCTTGGCAATGGCCGGGATCCGGGCCGGGGGGATCCGGCCCGTCCGGCTGGGGACCGAGGACGGCATCACGCCGTTCCACTTTCTGGCGATCCTCCAGCGGCGCAAGGGGGCGCTGGGTTACGCGCCCGTTCTGTCCGTCTCACCGTTTTGGTTCCCCGCCCCGGCCATCATGGTTTTAACGATGTGGGGCCGGCTGACAGCCGGCCCCTGACCCCAATCGAAGGTCCCTCAGCGGCGCTTGTTCCGCTTCTTCTTTTTCTTCTGCTTGATCTTCTTGATGTTCAGGTTGGCGGCGGCCTTCTTGCCGGCGGTCCGGACGGTGATCTTCGCCCTGCCCTTCGCCTTACGGGTAGCCCGGACGACGACCTTCACTCGAGCGGTCTTGCCCGGGTTGATCTGCTTGATGACCTTGACCCGCCGGACTTTCACCTGGCGGTTCGAGGACTTGAGCGCGACCCTGACCTTCTTCGCCGCGGCGGTCGCCGTGGAGAAGTTGGAGACGGCGATGGTCAGCTTCATCTTCTTGCCGGCCCTGAGCTTGCGCTTCTTCGGGGCGACCTTGATCGAGTTGATGATCGGCTTCGCCTTGCGCGGATCCTTGATCAGCAGCTCGACGTTGCGGTCGGCGGGAGTGCCCTCGCCACAGGGTTCGGCGCCACAGCCCCGCCCGCCCTTCTGGCTGTCGTTGTAGCCGACGGTACGGCCGATCGCCGCCAGCTGGTCGGCGTCGAAGCCGTTCGCGCTGGTGCCGGGAGCCGGGACCTTGGACGGCGCGGCGTGGTCGATGACCGTGCCGAACAGCGACAGGGTGCCATCCCGGTTGTCGAACAGCTCGAGCAGGCGGTTCTGCTTGGGCCAGTCGGCGAGGGCGGCGGTACGGACGCTCCAGAACCCGCTCTTGCCGTCGGGCGCCAGGTTCGGGGTCACCTCGTTGACGTGGCTATGTCCGGCGACCCAGGCGATCGCCGCGGGGTACTTGAGCAGCAGGTCCTGGACGTCGGCGCCGAGCTTGATCGGAGCCGAGTTGCGCGGATCGGCGTCACAGCCGATGATCACCTTCGGGTCCACCATCTCGCAGGACGGCGCGTTCTCGTCGGGGACAGTGGAGGACATGCTCGCGGCGGCGTGGTGTGAGAACACGATCGCGACCTCGTTGTTCTTGGTCGCCAGCTTCAGCTTGCTTTCCAGCCAGTTGAACTGAGGCGTGTCCAGGTTGCCCTTGTCCGACTGAAGCACCTTGCCGCCCTCGGAATGAGTGTCGATGGCGATGTAGCGGACACCGGCACGGGGGCTCCAGCTGTAGTAGCCGGCGGAACCGTTCGAGGCCTTGGCCTCGGCGGCGTCGACGAAGCCGAAGCCGTGCCCGTTCTTGTCGGTGCCCGACTTGTAGATGTCCATCAGTTCCTTCTTGGAGATCAGACGCCGGTCCGGATCCGGCGGCACCGCCATGAAGTACTCGGGCCTCGCCTGGTAGAGGGCGAGGAACTGCTGCGCCGTGAATCCGGGGTTCAGCACGAACTCGAGCAGCTCCGCACCGGAGCGGCCGCTGTTCTTCGCGTCGTCGTTGATCGGCTTGAGGCAGCCGGTCGCGATCTGGTTGAAGATCTGGTTGGCGTAGACGTTGCCCTGGACCAGACCGTCGTGGTTGCCGAAGACGATGTAGCCGGGGACCTTGAGCCCGGTGGCCTTGAACGGCTTCTGCGCCTGATCCATGAGGCCGGGCCAGGTCGGTGCGTCCGCGTAGTCGTTGCGGAACTGCGGGTTCGCGGGAACCGGGGTCGGGTTGGGATCGTTCGGGTCCCAGAAGTAGCCCATGGTCGGGGACGGCCACAGGGAGCGGTTCTGGACGCCGGTGTAGGCCGTCGGATTGGACGCGTTGGGGATCGACAGGCCGGCCGGGCAGAGCGGATGCTTGCCGATGAACTCGGCCGGGTTGACACCGCTGCCCGGGTTGATGGTCCCGCCTTCCATCAGCTCCAGGTTCCACTTCGTCTCGTTGTACTGGTTGTTGTCGGAGACGTCACCGGTGTTGACGACGAAGTCCATCTTCGGCTTGGCGCCGTTGCCGGC
>JBEBXB010000103.1:0-7847 GCA_040391885.1 Conexibacter woesei
GCATGGTGGTGCTCCCTGGAAAGCGGCTTCAATGCCTCTGAACGTTTCATGACGCCAGAGTGCCCTTTCCGCCTGGCGATGTCAAACCGGCCAGATCCCAGAGCTGCCGCGGCGGTGGCTTTCCACCAAGTGCGTATCGACGATCCCGATGGCCTCCATCAGGGCGAACATCGTGGTCGGGCCGACGAAGGCGAAGCCGCGCTTCTTCAGCGCCTTGGAGAGTGCGAGCGACTCCGGGGAGCTGGTCGGGACCTCGGCGAATGACCGGGGCTGAGGCGTCGAGCCGGGTCGAAAGGACCATACGAAATCGGCGAGACCACCATCCTCGCGCAGGGAGACGGTCGCGCCGGCGTTCTGGAAAGTGGCGCGGATCTTGGCCCGGTTGCGGACGATGCCCGCGTCGGCCATCAACCTCTCGAAATCGGATTCGCCGAACCCGGCGACAACGTCGGGGTCGAAGCCCGCGAAAGCCGCCCGGAAGGCGGGTCGCTTACGGAGGATGGTCGCCCAGGAAAGTCCGGACTGGAAGGCTTCGAGGGTGAGTCGCTCGAACACGCCGCGTTCGTCCGTGACCGGCATCCCCCACTCGGTGTCGTAGTACTCGCGCATCATCGGGTCGGTTGCCGCCCACTTGGGCCGTGCGAGACCGTCCTCCCCGATGATCGTGTCCATTCCGCCGAGGCTACCTGAACCCCTCCCCCGCTTCGGAAGGCTCGGACGTTGCCGGGATCGGGATAACCGCTTATGGTGAACCACCGTCCGAGCTCACTGGAGGAACCCGATGTCCTGGATCATGCCCGCAGAAACCGCCCCGCAGGACCGGGTGTGGATGTCCTTCCCGGTACCCGGGACCAGCTCCCTTGGCGACGATCCCGCACAGCAGCAGGAAGCCCGCACCGCCTGGAGCCGGGTGGCGAACGCGGTGCTGAAGTTCGAACCGGTGACGATGGTGGTCGACCCCGGTGAGGAGGACGCGGCTCGGGCGGTTCTCGACCCCGGGGTCAGCGTCGTCGTCGCTCCTCTTGACGATGCTTGGATCCGGGACTGCGGGCCGACCTTCGTTCATGCCGAGGACGGTTCGGTCGCCGCGGTCACCTGGGTGTTCAACGGGTGGGGTCGGCAGGAATGGTCGAAGTGGGACAAGGACGCGAAGGTCGGCCCGCTGGTGGCCCAGTTGGCGGATCTCCCCCGGGTCGACTCCGACCTCGTGAACGAAGGCGGCGGGATCGTGGTCGACGGCAACGGCACCGTCGTCGTGACCGAGACTGTCCAGCTCGACCCGGGCCGGAATCCCGGGCTTTCGAAAGAGGACGTGGAGGCCGAGCTGGCCGAGAAGATCGGGGCGCGCCAGGTGATCTGGCTGAAGCGCGGCCTCTACCGCGACTCACAGACCTTCGGCACCCGTGGCCACGCCGACATCCTTGCCGCCTTTCCCTCTCCCGGGACCGTTCTCGTCCACTCCCAGCGCAACCCGGAACATCCCGACTTCGAGGTCAGCAAGGAAATCCGGGAAGCGTTCGAGAGCAGCACCGACGCCGACGGCGAACCGTGGCGGATCATCGAGATGCCGGCTCCCGAGCTCCTGCGCGACGAGGACGACTTCGTCGACTACAGCTACATCAACCACCTGGTCGTGAACGGCGGGGTGATCGCCTGCGTATTCGACGATCCGGCCGACGAGGAGGCGCTGGCGATCCTCGCCGCGGAGTATCCGGGACGGGAGATAGTGCCGATCCCGGCCCGTGCGATCTTCGCTCGTGGCGGCGGGGTGCACTGCATCACCCAGCACCAGCCTTCCCCGTTGGCCCCGGCCGCCGCGTAGACGTGGACGGCCCGTCTTTCTCGGTCACCGAGGCCTCGATCGCCGAGACTCGTTCCGCGCTGGAGCAGGGTCGAGCGACTTCGGTCGAGTTGATCCACGCCTTCCTCAGCCGGATCGGCCGGTTCGACCGGCAGGGCACCCGGCTGAACTCGATCCCGGTCTTGAACCCGGAGATGTTCCGTGAGGCGGCGGCGGCCGATGGGCGCCGGGCCCGCGGGGAGACGCTGAGCCCCCTGGACGGCATCCCCTACACGGCGAAGGACAGCTACAAGGTGCGCGGCCTGACGGTCGCCTCCGGTTCACCCGCCTTCGAGGATCTGATCGCCGGGGACGACGCCTTCGTGATCGGAAGGCTCCGAGCCGCGGGGGCGATCCTGATCGGGTTGACCACAATGCCGCCGATGGCGGCCGGCGGCATGCAGCGCGGCCTGTATGGACGGGCCGAGAGCCCGTACAACCCGGACTTCCTCTGCTCGGCCTACGGCTCCGGATCCTCGAACGGTTCCGGCACCGCGACGACCTCGAGCTTCGCGACCTTCAGCCTCGGCGAGGAGACGTGGTCCTCGGGCCGGGCGCCCGCATCCAATTCGTCCTTGGTCGCCTACACGCCGTCGCGCGGGATCATCTCGATGCGAGGCAACTGGCCTCTCTACCCGACGATGGACGTGGTCGTGCCGCATACCCGGTCGGTCGCCGACCTGCTGGAGCTGCTGGACGTGATCGTCGGCGACGACGTCGAGTCCCGGGGTGATTTCTGGCGGGTCCAGCCCTGGGTGGAGTTGCCGAAGGCCTCCGCGGTGAAGCCGGAGAGCTACCGTGCCCTGGCCGCCGGTTCCGGGGGCCCGGACGCACCCGGAGCGCTTGCGGGTAAACGGCTCGGCGTCCCCCGGATGTACATCAACGGGGATCCCGAGTCACGGAACCCGATCGAGACCCGTGATTCGGTGATCGCCCTGTGGGAGGCCGCCCGAAAGGCGCTGGAGGGACTGGGCGCAACCGTGATCGAAACCGACTTCCCCGCGGTCTCGAATTACGAGGAAGACCGTCCCGGCGCCGAGTCGATGTACACGCGCGGCATCGTCCCGCCCGGATTCATCCGTACCGAGATGTGGGACCTCGGGGTGTGGGCCTGGAACGAGTTCCTCGATCAGAACGGCGACCCGGCTATCCGGTCGCTGGATGACGTCGACGGGGACAAGATCTTCCCGCTCCCGGCCGGCGCGATCCCGGATCACTACGACGACGACCCCGACCTCTCCGACCTGGCCGAGTTCGCCCACGGACGGACGTTCCGGATCGACGAGCTGCCCCATCTGCGGGAGGCCGTCGAAGGGCTGGAAGAGACCCGACGGGTCGATTTCGAGAAGTGGCTCGACGCCGTGGGACTGGACGGGATCGTGTTTCCGGCGGCCGCGGACGTGGCGCCGTTCGACGCCGACTTCAACCCGGCCTCGAACCAGATCGCCTGGCGGAACGGGGTCGTCTACTCGAACGGCAACCTGGTGATCCGCCACCTCGGTATCCCCACCGTGACGGTCCCGATGGGCGTGATGGCCGACATCGGCATGCCGGTCGGCCTCACCTTCGCCGGCCCCGCCTACGACGACACCCGCCTGATCGCGATGGCCGCCGAGTTCGAGCGGGCCCATCCGGCCCGGGTCCCGCCGCCGCTCGCCCCGGCGATCCCGGCCGAGTCGATTCCGGCTCGAAGGCGCGGGACCGATCGCGAACCGGGCCCGGCCACCATGACCGACGCCGGCTCCGGTCCCGAAATCAATCTGGAGGTCTCCCTCTCCCCCATGAGTGACGACGGTGAGGTGACGCTGGCCGTCCGGGCCGAGGTCGACTCCGACCTGCCGGTCAAGTCAGTCGAGGCAACGGTCAACGGCGAGTCGATCCCGATGGAGCCCGGGCCGGGACCGCATCCCGAGTCGGCATGGACCGGATCGACCACGCTGCCGGCGGAGACTCACTACGTCTTCCACAGCACCTGGCGCCCGCCTTACGGCTCTCTCGTCTCGGTCGTCGCCCGCGATGCGGCAGGTCGTACGGTCGGCGCATTCTCCACCGCGGGCGGTATCTGAGTGGCACCGGCCAAGGAGCAAGGGTCCCCCGGGCTCGTCCCGGCAGCGGGGAAGTTTCTGTCGGCCAGGATCTACGATCCGGCGGTTGCCTTCGGGATGCGGGAGAAGGCCTGGCGTCCGGCCCTGGTGGAGCGGGTGGTCCGTTCCTGCCCGGTCGACGCGACGGTGCTGGACATCGGTGCCGGGACGGGGACGCTGGCGATCGAGCTGGCCGCCGCAGGACCGCGACTCGCGGTGATCGCGATCGAGCCGGACCCGGAAGCCCGTCGCATAGCCACGGCGAAACCGGGGGCCGAGCGGGTCCGGTGGCAGGCGGGTAACGGGCTGGACCTCGGTTCGGTTCCCGGCCTCGAGGCCGGGTCGGTCGATGCGGTGGTCATGTCGCTTGTTCTCCATCACGTCGATCGCGACGGTCAGCGGACCGCCCTGAAAGAGGCGAACCGGATCCTGAAGCCCGGTGGCCATCTTCACGTCGCCGATTTCGGCCGTCCCCGGGATCCGCTGATGTGGGCCGCCTTCACCGTCCTGAGGGCAAACGACGGATTTGCCAACACGGCCACCCATGCCGCCGGCGAACTCCCGGCAGAGATCCAGTCAGCTGGATTCGACCTGGTCGACGGGACCCACCGCCTCCGCACTCTTTTCGGCCATCTGGAGCTGATCACGGCGGTGCGACCGGCGGCCCAGGCTCATACCGCTCACCTAGCGATCTCGATTCGTTCCCTCCCATGACCGTAACGAGCCACTGGCTCAAGACAAAGCCGAAGACGGCACAATGTTTGACATGACACAAACTGGACGAAGCCTGCGATCCACGGTCACCTCCGACGGAAGGCTGCAGTTGCGGCTTGTCGAGGAGCCGATTCCCGGGCCGGTCGGCTCCCAGGTACTGGTCGCGGTCGAGGCCACGCCGATCAACCCCTCTGACCTCGGTGTGCTGCTGGGCCCGGCCGACCCGGCGAAGTTGAGGCCTGCTTCCGGAGGCGGGCTCGACGGTGAGGTTCCCGAACGCGCAATCCCGATTCTCCGGGACCGTCTGGACCGCCCGTTGCCGGTCGGCAACGAAGGGGCGGGAACTGTGATCGCCGCAGGACCCGACGCTCCCGACCTGGTCGGCCGAACTGTCTCTCTGGTCGGTGGCGCGATGTGGTCGGACTATCGACTCGTCGATGCGTCTGCGGTCATTCCCCTCCCCGAGGATGCGACCGCCGCCGACGGGGCCGCCCTGTTCATCAACCCGATGACGGCACTCTCAATGGTAGAGACGATGCGCGCCGAAAACCACACGGCCCTCGTACACACTGCGGCCGCGTCGAACCTCGGACAGATGCTCGTGAAGATCTGTCAGGCGGACGGTGTCGGCCTGGTCAACATCGTGCGCAGCGCCAGCCAAAGTGCCACCCTCACCGACCTCGGGGCCGAGCACGTGGTCGACTCCTCCCAACCCGACTTCGCTGACCGGCTCGCCGAGGCCGTGTCCGCGACCGGAGCCACCTTGGCCTTCGACGCGATCGGGGGCGGAACCCTCGCCGGCGACATCCTTGCGGCCATGGAGCGCAGCGCCGAGCCTTCTGACCGCTGGACCCCGTATGGGTCGACGATGCCCAAACAGGTCTACATCTACGGCTCGCTGGACATGAGCCCGACCACGATCCAGCGGACTTTCGGCTTGCGCTGGAGCGTTGGCGGATACTTGCTGACAGACGTTCTCGGTCGCCTCGCCCCCGAGAGGATCGGAGCAATGCGCGACCGGGTACTGGCTGAGCTCAAGACCACGTTCGCGTCGTCATATGCCGAGACGATCGGGCTCAACGATGTTCTCGACCCCGGATACCTTGCCTCATTCGCAAAGCGCAGCACCGGCAAGAAGTACCTCATCGATCCCTCTCGCGATCGCCCCTGAACGGAGCGACGACCATCTGAACCTATCGGGGCGACTGGATTTGAACCAGCGACCTTTCGACCCCCAGTCGAATGCGCTACCAAACTGCGCCACGCCCCGTGCGAGGGAGGACTTTACCGGGAGTCGGCCGACAAGGTACCTGCGGTGGCCAGGCGGGCTCGCAGGCCGGAATCGAACGCGCTCCCATGCCCGGACCGGACGCGTGGAAGTCCCGCGGCGTAGGTACCTTTTTGCGCGTATACCGCGCCAAAAGGTACCCGCATGCGCTGGTCCGCCGAACTGGCGGCCAGGTGGTGCCTGGCCGGTGAAGCGGGCGACGGGAATCGAACCCGCCCTAGGAGCTTGGAAGGCTCCTGTGCAACCAATACACCTCGCCCGCATCGTTTCCTGACGCTCGGGCTGAGCGCCAAGACCCTTGCTCGATTCACGGTACCCAATCGAACTCGGGAAGCGGGGCAACTAGGACTCGAACCTAGAATCGCCGGTTTTGGAGACCGGAGCCTTATCCAATTTGGCCATTGCCCCAACGCGCGAATTGTACCTGGATGTCCAGGTGCTTCGGCTTCAGCCCGGACGGGATCACGGCCTCGCCCGGTCCGCCCGGCCCGGCTAACGTGACCGCATGGAGATGATCCAGTCCGACATCACGCTCGAAGCCCGCCCGCGTGGCTTTCACCTGGTCACCGGTGACGTGATCGCCGCGCTTCCGGAGCTCGAAACGTTCGAGGTCGGCCTGCTTCACCTGATGATCCGGCACACATCCGCTTCGCTGACGCTGAACGAGAACGCGTCCCCCGATGTCCGTCGGGACTTCCGTTCCTGGGTCGACGATGCGGTGCCGGCCGATCCCGGCGGGTTCCGGTGGACCCACACGCTCGAGGGAGCCGACGACATGCCGGCCCACGTCAAAGGCACCCTCACCGGCTTCGAGCTCTCCATCCCCGTCCGTGACGGGCAGCTCCACCTCGGCACATGGCAGGGGATCTACCTCTGCGAGCACCGTGACCACGGCGGTCCGAGGTCCCTGACCGGCACGGTCTGGGGGCAGCGGAAGTGACCAACACGGGATGAGCCCCGGCCCCCTCCCCGAGGCCGGGGCTCATTGCCCGGTAAACCCTGCTCGGGCGCCCGGCTGAGGGCCGCCCTTCTCAATCGTCGCCGGTGGCGCGCGCTCAGGCGCCGCGCCGGAGCTTGAGCTTCTTCTTCTTGATCACCGGTGTGCCTCCGGTCGGCAGGAAGGTGGTGGTCACGGTGATCTCCACGGCCTGGCGGCGGGAGAGCTTCTTCGCCCGATCGTTCAGCCTGAGGCTCGTCTGGCGGGAGTTGCCGATCTGCCTTACGAGCTTCTCGGAGCGGCCGAGAACGACCTTCTTGCCGTTGACCCGGGTGGTCGCCACCTGCCGCACGATTCCGCGGCCGGGGGCTCTCAGCTTCGAGGCCACCTTGCGGCCGTCGAGACGGCAAGAACGGATCGAGAACGATCGATTCGGCAGCGGCTGGAGCTTCTGCTTCTCGACCTTCGCGAGCTTCTTCCGTAGCCGCTTGTAATGCGACTGCTGACGGGAGTTCCGCCTCGACTTGGGGCCGGCGAGGTTCTTCTTCTCGAGCGGATCGTTCTTGAGGTCGTAAAGCTCCCACTCCGGCGCCTTCTTGCGTTCGGCGTCGTAGTACTTGGCGATCTTCCAGTTCTTCTCCCGGATCGAGACGATGTGCTGCGGCGCCCGCACGTACGGGCCCTGCTTCTGACCCGCCTGGTAGTCATCGAAGGTGAAGACGATGTGGTCCTGGACCGGTTTCTTGGACCGGCCGAGCACGAGCTTCGAGTAGTCCTTGCCCGCCCAGTTGGCCCGCGCCTTTCGCGGAGCGTCGACCAGCCCGGCCAGGGTCGGCAGCAGGTCTACATGGGACACCAGAGCGTCGACGGACGTGCCTCCCTTGAAGATCTCCGGATTCGAGAAGACCATCGGGACCTTCAAAGTCTCCTCGTACGCATTGAAGTTCTTCTGCCGCATGGTGCCGTGCGAAAGGCCCATCTCGC
>JBEBXB010000104.1:0-7801 GCA_040391885.1 Conexibacter woesei
TCGGGGCCCTCGCACAGGAGCTGATGGAGCAGGTCGAGCGCGACACCCCCGGGGCGAGGCTTGACCAACTCGTGATCTCCGCGGTTCTGAGCGAGGATGCCGGCGTGGACGAGCAGACGATGCACGTTCAGCTCGTCTCGGACTCGTCGGATCCGCTTTCGGTTGTCGGTCTGCTCACCGTGGCGCTGGACCTCGCCAAGGGGCAGCTCACCGGCACCAGCGACTGATCCGAACCGACACCCCTGCAACGAAAAAGCCCCGGGTGACCGGGGCTTTTTCAATTCCTGAGCGGGTCGGCCGGGTAGTAGCCGCCGCCGCTCGCGTGAGTCGGACCAGACTCAGCGCGAGTAATGCTCGACGATCAGACGCTCTTCGATCGGAGCGGCGATGTCGCTGCGGTCGGGCAGACGGTTGACCGTGCCCTTGAGACCGTCGTGGTCGGCGAGCAGCCAGGCCGGGGTGGGGCCGGCGGTGTCGGTCGACTGACGCGCCATCGGCTCGATCGCGGCACCCGGCTTGACGGCGATGACGTCGCCGGCCGAGACCTCGTACGAGGGGCGGTCGAGGCGCTTGCCGTTGACCTGGATGTGCTGATGGACCACGAACTGACGTGCCTGGGCACGAGTGGTGGCGAGACCGAGCCGGTACACGACGTTGTCGAGGCGAGCCTCGAGATGCCGCATGAGGTTCTCGCCTGCCATGCCGTCTTCGCGCTCAGAGCGCTCGAACAACTTGGCGAACTGACGCTCGCGCAGGCCATACATCGATTTGGCTCGCTGCTTGGCACGCATACGCACGGAGAACTCCGAGGCACGGCGACGGCCACGGCCGTGCTGTCCCGGAGGATACGGCCGGCGCTCCATGGCGCTCTTGCCGTTCAGGGCACGTTCGCCCTTGAGTCCGAGGTCTACGCCTTCACGGCGAGAAAGCTTTTCTTTTGGTCCTGTGTATCTACCCATAGTGCGACCGGAGACAGTACCGGATCAGGCCGTGCTTCGCGCCGCCACAGCACATGCCGCGGTCGGAAACACCCGCGCGGGGGTCGCAATGGTCCCACAAAGACCCTGCGCCGATCCGGAGACCGCCCGGATAGAGTGAGGTCGAGATGGAGTCATTCAAGGGCAAACTCCTCGTGGCGGCGCCAAGTCTTTTCGATTTCTTCCGGCGCACCGTCGTGCTGGTCGTAGAGCACACGTCTGAGGGTGCCTTCGGAGTGATCCTGAACCGCCGGGCCGACCACGAGGTGCTGGAGCTGGTCCCGGACCTGGGCCCGCTGGTCGAACGCGGGGCGCCGCTGTGGGTGGGTGGCCCCGTCGGGCCGGACTCGATCGTGGTCCTCGGAGAGTTCGAGGAGCCGGAGGAGTCGGCCGGCGAGATCGGTCAGGGAATCGGCGTGGTCGATCCCGACGCCGACACCGACGTCCTGCGGGCCCGGGTCTTCATCGGCCATGCCGGCTGGGGGCCGGGCCAACTCGACGAAGAGATCGAACGCACCTCCTGGATCGTCTCCGACCTTGCCGCGGATGATGTCTTCGCGGACGGCGATCTGTGGGCGGACGTCCTCGCTCGTTTCGGCGGCGACCTGGCGCTGCTCGCCTCGATGCCGGAAGACCCCTCACTTAACTGAGGCGAAGGACCGGGCAACGCCGGCCTTCTGTCGCGTCACGTTGTTTGCCTCTGCCTGGGACGGGGGATGTTCCTGCTACGAGGCGCGCGCATTGGTGGCCCCACGGCCGCCGCAGGGGGTGCACGGCTCGGGAGGTGGCCGGAAGAGAACCGGCCATAAGGCAAATACGGGGTGACGTTTCGCATGGTTCGGACGGACCGCGCCTCGGATCTGAAATGAGGAGAAGATGTCCAGTCTCGTTGTCAGTTTTCGCAAGGCCGCAGCCGCCTTCGGGGTGGCTTTGGCGGGGATGATCGTCGCGTCGCTTCTGGCCGGCGGGGCCATGGCGGCCAGCACGACATATGTCGATGGCGCCGGCACGACCTTCGGCTCGTCAGCCGGGGGTTGGACGCACGGCTCCACCTACGAAGGGCTCTGTATCCAAGGCGTCACCTGTCCCCAGGTTTCCGGCAGCCATGTCGCTGCGGGTGGAACCGGTGGTGCGGGTGACGGGTTCATCAGGACCACATCGGGGCCGACTTCCCTGCTGGCGCTGCTGTCGAGTTCGATCGGAACCTGGACGAGCCCCGACTTCATGTTCACCGGAGCTGCCGGAAAGGCGCCGGACGAACTCACCTTCACGATGAGCAAACGTTCCGATTTCGGGTCGCTACTCGAGTTGGGCGCCGACGTGTCGCTTGTGGTCAAGGCGATCAACAAGTCCGGTGGATCGGACTTGACCCTGATCGAATCCGGCAGCCCGGGCGCTGACGCGAGCTGGACCTCCGTCGGCGGAAGCATCTCACCCTCGGCGATGACGGTCGGCAGCAAGTACGCGATTCAGGTGACCGTCTCGGTCGGCGGACTCGCGGCCGTGCTGCCATCTGGCGGCATCGACCTGGATGACGTCGCCCTGGTCGCGTCGAAGAGCGACGGCGGCGACGGCGGCGACGGCGGCAACGGAGGAAATGGCGGAAACGGCGGCAACGGAGGAAACGGTGGCAATGGCGCCACTAAACCACCGCCGGCGGTGATCCCTCCGGGCAAGGCCTACTTCCACAATGGCCGGCTGTTCCTCCGGGTGAAGTGCCCGAAGAAGTTCAAGCCTCGCTGCCGGATCAGGGCCGTCGTCCTGACCAAGCGCCGTCACGGCAAAGCGATGACCCGCCGGATCAACGTGAACGTCAAGAGCAAGCGCTTCGTCCGCAAGGCTCTCGTGGTGAAGCCGAAGTTCCGCAAACGGATGCGCAAGCTGGCCAAGGTGAATCACAAGACGATCACCCTGCGTCTCAGGATCAAGTCGAAGAGGGGCAAGAAGAAGGGCACCAGGCTGCACAACCTCAAGGTGCTGCAGCGGCGTTGACCGGCTCCGCTCCCGCTGGGAGCGGGTTGGCCGGCGATGGGGTTGACCCGGGCGGCTGGCGTAGGCTTCGGCCATGTCTTCCCGCCCGGGCCAGCCCGATCGCGCGCTCGACCACGCCGATCTCGATCCCGATCCGATCGCGCAGTTCGGCCGCTGGTTCGAACAGGCTGCCGCGGTAAGCGACATGCCGGAGGCGATGACCTTGGCGACGGTGGACGGCGAAGGGCGGCCCGACGCCCGCATGGTCCTGCTCAAGGGGACGGGGGCCGAAGGCTTTCGCTTCTTCACCAACTACGAGGGGGTGAAGTCCGGCCAGCTGGAAACCAATCCGGTCGCCGCTCTCGTCTTCCACTGGCCGGTGCTGGACAGGCAGGTTCGTGTGAGGGGGACGGTCAGCCGGCTTTCGCGGGAAGACTCCGACGCCTACTTCGCGACTCGCGACCGGGCAAGCCAGATCGGGGCGTGGGCTTCGCCGCAGAGCCGGGCGCTCGAGTCGGGACGAACCGAGCTCGACGGTCTCGCCCGCGAGGCGGAAGAACGTTTCGAGGGAGTTGATTCCATCCCCCGTCCGTCGCATTGGGGCGGGTTCGTGGTCGAGCCGGAGGAGGTCGAGTTCTGGCAGGGGCGGAGGGCGCGTCTCCACGACCGGTTCCGATACGAACGGGACGGAGCCGAGTGGCGAATCACCCGGCTCGCCCCCTGAGTCCCGCCCGGTATCCAGCGGGGCGAGTTACGGCGGCACCGCACCTTTCGGCTGCCTCGGTGTTTGTGAATGAGAACAGGTCGAGTACCCGGCCGTTTTTGTGTAGGGTGTGCCGTCGCTGCGGGAGCAGCACCGGGAACTAACTTCAAGGTTGGGAGAGATTTGATGCAAGGGAAGCATTTCCGCAGGCTGCTGATCGCCACCGTGGCCGCGTTTGCCATCGCGTTCGCAGGCTTCGCGACGACCGGGACGGCCACAGCCGCGACCGGCGGGGTTTCGGTTTCGGCCGGCGCCACGATCAGCAAGTTGACCGCCAAGCAGAAGAAGGCCAAGAAGAAGGCGGTGAAGAAGTGCCGCAAGGTCCTCAAGAAGCAGAACAAGCGGGCACGGAAGCTGAGCGGCAAGCGGGCCAAGAAGGTTCGTCGCGCCAACAAGCGTCGTGCCAAGTCCTGCATCAAGCGCGTCAAGAAGAAGTACAAGAAGATTTCCAAGCGCCAGTGGTGGCAGAACCTGCCCGGCACCCCCGCTCCCAAGATCACCGCCCCCGCGTCCTTCACGGCCCGCGGCTCCGTCGGTGAGGCCTATGTGACCGGTGCGAGCGAAGGCGACACCCTGCTTCTCGTCAACCGGCACGACCGCACGATCCGGACCGGCAAAGCGGATCGCTTCGGCAGCAAGATCTTCTACGACGTCAGGCCCGCTCCGGGCTTCACCGTCCGCCTGAAGAAGGGCGGCAAGGTCCAGGGCACCAAGAAGTTCAAGATCCTGAACCTGGACGAGAACCCGAATCAGTCCTTCTACAAGAACAAGGAACTGAAGCAGGGCCTCAACTACGTGACCATGCGTGACGGGGTCGAGCTCGCGATGACCGTCCGGCTGCCCACGGGCAAGACCCTCAACGACGGCCCGTTCCCGGCGCTTATCGAGCACTCGGGATACGGCACCGCGGCTCCGCACAACCTCCTGCAGGCGGTTCTCGCCAACAACGGCGACCCGCTCGCCCCGGACACGTCGACCGCGGTCGGCGCCCTGATCGGGCCGGAGATGGGCTTCGCGGTCGTCTCTGTCCAGATGCGCGGATCGGGTTGCTCCGGCGGTGCCTTCGACCTGTTCGGGCTCCCGACGACCTACGACGGTTACGACATGGTCGAGACCGTGGGCAACCAGCCCTGGGTCAAGAAGGGTGCCGACGGCAAGGGCAGGGTCGGCATGGTCGGCATCTCCTTCTCGGGGATCAGCCAACTGTTCGCGGCCGGCACCCAGCCGCCGCATCTCGCCGCCATCTCCCCGATGTCGGTGACCGACGACATGTACCAAGCCACGGGATACCCGGGCGGCATCTTCAACAAGGGCTTCGCCCTCTCCTGGATCCGGGATCGCATGCGGAACGCCGAGCCGGCGCCCGAAGGCGGTCAGAACTGGTCCAAGGAGATGGTCGCCAACGGAGATCCGCTCGTCACCGATCCGATCGAGCGATCCAGCCAGCAGCAGCACTGCCTGAAGAACCAGGAGCTGCGTCTGCAGACCCGTGACGCCAACCAGCTGATCGAGGAGAACCCCTACCGGACGCCGCTCTTCTTCAAGGAGCGCTCGCCCGGCAAGTGGGTCAAGAACATCAAGGTCCCGACCTTCCTGGCCGGTTCGTTCCAGGACGAACAGACCGGTGGTCACTTCCCGAACAGCCTCGGCGATCTCAAGAACAACAAGGACGTCTGGATGGTTCTCCAGAACGGCGTCCACGTCGACTCGCTCGGTCCGAGCGTGATCACCGACTGGGGCGACTTCATCAACCTGTTCGTCGCCGAGGAGATCCCGAAGATGCCGCCCCTGCTGGTCGGTCTGAGCGGGACGCTCTACGGTGAGCTCGCGGATGCTCCGTCTCTGCCCGTCGTGGACTCGAAGTACAAGGACTACACGAGCCTGAGTCAGGCGAAGACGGATTTCCGCAAGGACAATCCGCGCCTCAAGTTGCTGATGGACAACGGAGCGGCCATCCCCGGTTCACCCGGTGGCATCGGTGCCAAGTGGGATATCTCCCTGGCCGATTGGCCCGTCCCGAACGCCAAGGCGACCCCGTACTACTTCGGACAGGGTGGGGCGATGACCGGCAACAAGCCGGCTCAGGCCTCGGAAGTCTCCTACCAGTCCGATCCGGCAGCCCGGCCCCATCAGACCCTGATCGGTGCCGGAGAGTCCGACGCATGGAAGGCGCAGCCGCCCTATAACTGGGGGCCCGTTGCCGCCGACAAGGGGCTCGGGTTCACCAGCCCGGCTGTGACCGGAGACACCTTGATCGCCGGTTCCTCCAGCCTCGACCTCTGGCTCAAGTCGTCAGCTGCGGACACCGACATCCAGGTGACCCTGAGCGAGGTCCGTCCCGACGGCAAGGAAACCTACGTCCAGAACGGATGGCTCCGAGCGTCGCACCGGAAGCTTGACAACAAGCTCTCGACCGCGATCAACCCGGTTCCGACTCACCTGGAGGCCGACGGGAAGAACCTGCCCGCCGGTGAGTTCACCGAGGTCCGTGTGCCGATCTTCCCGGTCGCGCACATGTTCCGTGCCGGTTCGAAGATCCGCGTGACGATCACCGCCCCCGGTGGCGACCGTCCGATCTGGGACTTCGACACGCTCGAGGGTGGCACCACCAGCAACACCATCCAGCTGGGTGACGCCAAGCCGTCCAAGCTGGTCCTGCCGGTCGTGCCGGGCGTCAACGCCAAGGGCACCGCCCTGCCGGGCCCGACCGACCTCCGCGGTCAGCCGAGCCGGGATTACGCGACGGCCTCCAACGGCGGCTGATCGGCTCCGTCTCCTGAACGGGGACAGATGAAGCATTCGGCAAAGACGGCCGCGGCAATTGCCGCGGCCGTCGCCGTTTTAGCCGGCGTCGCCTGGTTTTTCTTCGGGGCGGGCACGGACACTCGCGGGGCGGAGGTGATGCGGTTCGAGGTCGAGTCCGAGGCGGTCCCCGGGAAGCATCCGGCCGTCGCGGTGATCCCGGGCGATCCGGCGACGAACGGGAAACGGGGGCTCTTGATGTTCTTGCACGGACGTAACGGAGACTCGGGTTCCTTCGCGCAAGACGCTGCGTTCCTCGCCGCCCTCGCGAAAGTGAACGAGAGGACACGCGGCCGCGCGCCGATCGTCGTCTTTCCGGATGGAGGCGACTCGAGCTACTGGCACGACCGGTCGTCGGGAGACTGGGGCCGCTACCTGATCGACGAGGTGATCCCACAGGCGGCCGAGCGGACCGGTGCCGATCCCTCCCGGGTCGTGGTCGGCGGGATCTCGATGGGCGGCTTCGGCGCCCTGAACCTGGCGCAGCGGAACCCGGGCCGCTTCTGCGGGGCAGGAGGTCACTCTCCCGCCCTGTTCCGGTCCGCGGGCGAGACGCCCCAGGGCGCCTTCGACGATGCCCCCGACTTCGAACGGAACGACGTCATCGGCACCGCCCGTCGGGACCCCTCCGGTTTCGCCGGGGCGCCCATCTGGCTCGATGCCGGGAGGGAGGACTTCTTCCACCCGACCACCGCCGAGCTGACGGACGTCCTCGACGGCTCCGGGGCGGATCTCACCGCGCGTCTCGAATGGCCCGGCGGACACGACGACAGCTATTGGGATGCCCACTGGGCTCAGTACCTGGGCTTCTACACGGCCGCCCTCCGCGACTGCACGGCCGCTGGCACCGGCTGAAATCCCGGCAAGTTCGTCGAATCGCGGTTACGCTGTCCGACGGAGCTGTTTTCGGGATGCCTTTTCGCCTCAGCAAGTCTGCCCTTGCCACGCTTATCGTCGCGGCCGGTCTGCTCCTGCCCGCTGCCGCCCCGGCGGCACTTTCGATTCCGTCCCCGGCCCCCGGGCCCGACACGATCGACGTCCCCGATCTGAAACGAGTTCTCCCGATTGCCCGGAAGGAGCTCCGCAAGCGGGTCAAGGAACGGCGCGGGAACAACGTTCCGCGCTACCGGAACGGCAAGGGAAGGATCGCGCCGTACAGCATCCGGGACCAGTGGTGCGTCGCCTTCGGGACGTGGGTTTGGAACCGGGCCGGGTTCTTCGACTATCTCGAGACAGACCTGATCTGGCGTGCCTGGGACGGCACCGACGTGGCGATCCAGGTCACCGA
>JBEBXB010000105.1:0-7795 GCA_040391885.1 Conexibacter woesei
TGGCCCCGGGGCGCCACCCGCCGCCCCGTCCACCAACGAGAAAGACCCCGCCCCAGACGCCAGTGAAAACCACCAACGCCCCAGCGGGGTCTTTCGAGAACCCGGCAGCTGCTTCAGCCACCAAGCGCCGCCCGCACAAGCCCCAGTGGTTTCCACCGGCGCCCCGCCCGGGCGGCGCGGGCGCAACATCAATCAATGCCGAGGCGGTCCAACATGTCCTGATCCCGCCGCCACTTGTGCCGAACCTTGACCTGCAGGTCGAGGTGGACGCGGTCGCCGAGCTCGGCCTCGATGTCCTTGCGGGCCTCGGTTCCGATCTCGCCGATCTTGAATCCCTTCTTGCCGATCAGGATCCGTTTCTGGGAGTCGGACTCGACCCAGACCTCGGCTTCGATGAACCAGAGCCCATCCTCACGCCGGTCGATCCCGGTCACCTTGGCTTCGACCGAGTGCGGGATCTCGTCTCGGGTCCGAAGCAGCGCGACTCCGCGGATCAGTTCGGCGAGCAGGAGCTCGCGGGGCTGGTCGGAGTGGTCTCCGGGCGGGTACATGAACGGTCCCAGGGGCATCAGTGAGGCGAGGTGGGCCGTCAGTTCGGGCACGCCCTGCCCCTTGAGGGCGCTGATCGGGAAGACCTCGGTCACACCGGGCAGTTCGGCGGCCTCGACCAGGACGGGAACGACCGCGCGGCCGAGCCTGTCCTCCTTGTTCACGGCGCAGACCACGGTGATGTCCGGCTTGGCGGCCAGCAGGGCCTTGGCGATGTACCGGTCGCCGGGACCGACGCCTTCTTCACCGTTGATGACGAGCAGGGCGACGTCGGCGGAGCCGAGCTCCTGCTCGACGCGGTGCTGCATCCGGTTGGTCAGTTCGTCCCGGGGCCGTTGGACCCCGGGAAGGTCGATCAGCACCAGTTGGGTGCCCCCTTCGACGTCGGTCGCCACTCCGCGGATCGCGCGCCGCGTGGTCTGGGGGCGAACCGATGTGATCGCGACCTTGGATCCGACGATCGCGTTGACCAACGTCGACTTTCCCGCGTTGGGACGGCCGGCGAGGCCGACGAACCCGGAGCGGGTCGAACCGTCGCCTGTCTCCATCAGCTCACTCATCGGTCACCGTCATCGCGGGCTCGATGCCGAGGCCGGACGTGATCCGGTCCTGGAGGTCGAGCATCTCGCCGTTGTCTGTCTCGTGGTCGTAGCCGCAAAGGTGGAGCACACCGTGGATGACCGCCTCGATCTCGTTGACGCAGTATTCGGGACAGACCACCACGTCGCCGAGCTCCCGTGGCCCGGGGGTGGCGTCGTCCTCGTCGACCGGAAACGAGAGCACGTCGGTCGCCCGGTCGAGGTCACGGAACTGAAGGTTCAGTTCCTGGATCCGTTCCGCGGTGACGACTTCGACCCCGAGGTGGCCGTCCGCCACCCCGACGGCTTCGAGGGTGGCCGAGACCGCCGGCCGGAACCCGACCGGCACGTCGTCCAGTTCGATGCTCACTTCTTTTCCTTCGTTTCCTGGTCGCGTTCGGCGTAGGTCCCGTAGGCGGCGACGATCTTCTGGACGAGCCGGTGCCGCACAACGTCCTTTTCGTTGAACCGCACGAACTTGACGTCCTCGATCCCGCTGAGGATGTCGCGCACCACGACGAGCCCCGATTGACGGTCACGGGGCAGGTCGATCTGGGTGATGTCGCCGGTGACGACCATCTTCGAGTTGAAACCGAGGCGGGTGAGGAACATCTTCATCTGTTCCGGGGTGGTGTTCTGGGCTTCGTCGAGGATGACGAAGGCGTCGTTCAGGGTGCGGCCGCGCATGAAGGCAAGCGGCGCCACTTCGATCACGCCACGGTCGAAGTATCCGTTGACCCGGTCGGGGTCGAGCATGTCGTAGAGGGCGTCGAACAGCGGCCGCAGGTAGGGATCGACCTTGGCCTGGAGATCGCCGGGCAGGAAGCCGAGGCTCTCCCCCGCTTCGACTGCCGGCCGGGTGAGGATGATCCGTTGGACCTCGCCCTCTATCAGCGCCGCCGCCGCCATCGCGACGGCGAGGAAGGTCTTGCCGGTGCCGGCGGGGCCGATTCCGAAGGTGACGGTGTTCTCGCGGATCGAGTCGACGTAGAGCTTCTGGGTGACCGTCTTCGGGACGACCCGGGTGTTGCGGTTGTGCCAGACGACGTCATCGAGCATCTCCGCGGGGCGGCGGGAGGACTGGATGGCGCTGGTCACCGACTCGACGGTGGCCGGTTCGACCTCGTGTCCGCCTTCGATCAGGTCGATCATCTCGTCGACCAGCTGGGCGGCTTTGTCGAGGTCCTTGTCCTCGCCTTCTAGCGTCAGCAGGTTGCCACGCAGGTGGACCCGGCTGTTGGTGCGTTCGCGGAGCGCCCGGAGGACCGAATCTTCCGATCCCGCGAGGTCGGCCGCGACCGTGTTGTCCAGGGTGAGGGTCCTACGCGCCAAGATGTTCACGCACCGCGGTGCTGACCCGCTTTCCGTCGGCCCGCCCCGCGACCTTCTCCTTGAGGGCACCCATGACCTGGCCCATCTGCTTCTGCTCGGTGGCGCCGGTGGCCGTGATCGCCTCGGCGACGAGCTCGTTGAGTTCCTCGTCCGAAAGCTGGGCCGGAAGGTACTGGGCGATCAGCTCGGCTTCGAGCTTCTCCGATTCGGCCTGTTCGTAGCGGCCGGCGTCGGCGTATGCCTTCGCCGCTTCGAGACGCTTCTTGCGTTCCCGCTGGAGCACCCCGACTTCGTCGCCGCTCCCCAGCTTCTCCTCCTGCTGGACCACATCCTGGATCAGACGCAGGGCCTGGGCCAGGCGCCGGTCGCCGCCCTTGAGGGCAGCTTGGGCATCGGTACGGATCCGTTCGAGCTGGGACATGGACCAAGCGTACCTGTCTTCGGGATCAGTCCTCTTCGCCTTTCACCGGGGTCGGCGGTTCGGCATGCGAAACCCGCGGGCCGAAGGCCACGAATCCGGTCACCGAGCCGAGGATGAGGAAGACACCGAGAAAGGAGGCCGGGAGGTAGGTGGTGTTGAGCAGGCCGACGACGATCAGGGTCGCGCCGATTCCGGCGATGAAGCCGAAGACCGGCCGGATAGAACGGTTTCCCAGCCCGATCAGACCCAGGGCGATCACCCCGGCGGGGATCCACATCGTGAATCCGACCGGGGCGACGCACCCGATCATGAATAGGGCCCCGACCACCATCCAGAGGGGAAACTTCAAGACGACACCGTTCAAAGAACGACCCTTTCCACACGGCCGGCGAGCGGTAGCTGAAGGAACCGGGTGCCGACCTCGGTGAAGGCCGCGGGATCTCCCGTGACCAGAAATTCGTAATCGCCTTCCGCGACGCCGGAGGCGAGTGCTCCCCGGGCGGCAAGCTCGCGCTGGATCGCGGCGGCGATCGCGTGACCGGCGGTGACCAGGCTGACGTCCCGCCCGAGCATCCGCTGCAGCATCGGGGCGACCAGCGGGTAATGGGTGCAGCCCAGGATCAGGGTGTCGATGCCCGCAGACTGGAGCGGCCGGCAGTAGGTGCGGACGGTAGCCATGACGGATTCGTCGAAGGTCGGGCCGTCCTGGATGATCGGGGCGAGGTCCGGGGCTTCGACCTCGGTCACGGTGAAGGCCGGTCCCTGGGCTTCGAGGGCGCGGCGGTAGGCCCCGCTCGAGACCGTGGCGGGCGTCGCCAGCACCCCGATCCGGCCGGTGCCGGTGATCGCGCCCGCGATCTCGGCTTCGGGGCCGACGACGGTGACTACCGGGATCCCGGCCGCCCGGCCGAGCTCGTGGATCTCCTCACCGGCGGCGGCCGTCGCGGAGTTGCAGGCGACGACCAGCATCTTGATCCCGCGATCGATGAGGTATCGCGCGATCGTCCCGGCCCGTTCCCGCAGCTCCGACGCGGTCTTGGTTCCGTACGGGAAGTGACCGCTGTCTCCCAGGTAGATGAAGTCCTCGCCGGGCAGGGAGACGAGACATTCGTGGAGGACCGTGAGCCCGCCCACGCCGGAGTCGAATACGGCGATCGGCCGGTCGGGCAAACCTCAGCCACCCTGCTTTTCCAGGACCAGGGAACCCCATTCGCCCATGCGGTCGCGGAAGACCTCGACGAGACCGAAGGGGGCGAACCCATCGGCGACCCGTTCGTACTCGGTGTTGAGCAGGCCGGAGCAGATCAAGGTCTGCGGCACGTTGTCGGGGGTCATGCGAGCAGCCACTTCGAGCAGGATCGGCGCGGTCAGGTTGGCGACGGTCAGGGGCGCCAGCGAAGGCAACCCGTCCCGGAGGTCCGCGCGGGTGAACTCGGCCTCGATCCCGTTCACGGTCGCGTTCTCACGGGCGGCTTCGACTGCGGCCGCTTCGTGATCGCAGCCTTCGAGCGGACCGAACCCCAGCCGGGCGGCCGCGATCGCGAGTACGCCGGATCCACAGCCGAGATCGGTCAACGGGCCGCTGCGGCCGGTGTCCGCCTCCCGGATCAAAGCCTCGACGCAGAGCCTGGTGGTGGGATGAGCCCCGGTTCCGAAGGCCTGCCCGGGATCGACCACGACTTCGAGCTCGCCTTCGCGGGCCGGCTCCCAGGGCGGGCGCAGCCAGATCGAACGGCCCTCGTCGGGATCGCCGACCCTCAAGGGCTTGTGGAACGCGCGCCATCGCTCCGACCAGTCGTCGGCGACCTCGCTGGAAACCACCTCGACCAGCCCGTCGCCGCTTGCGGCCCGGACCTCGCCGAGATCGGGCAGTTCTCCCTCGGCACCGTAGATCGCGTACTCGACGTAGCCGTCCCCGGCCACCTCTTCGACCCCGCCCGGGGCCAGCACGGTCAGTTCCGCCAGGACCATCTCGGCCTGGTCGGGACGGCAGCGGACGGCGAGCCGGATCAACCGAACGCCCGCCGCACCCGGGAGAAGATCCCGGACCCCGAGTCGCCGTTCCGGTTGTCGGAGGTAAGTGATTCGTCCAACTCGCCGGCGAGTCGCTTCTGGTCCTCGGTCAGGCCGCTGGGAATGACCACGTTGAAGATGAAGCGGTGGTTGCCGCGGCGACGGGAGCTTCCCAGCCGGGGCAGGCCCTTGCTCCTGAGCCGGGCCTCGGCTCCGGGCTGGGTTCCCGGCTCCAGCTCGATCTCGTCCGGGCCGTCCAGTGTCTCGACCTCGATCCGGTCGCCGAGCATAGCCGCCGTCGCGTCGACGGGAATCACCGTGATCAGGTCCTGACCGTCTCGGACCATCCCCTCCCGTTCGGCCACGGTCACCTCGACGTAGAGGTCTCCGGGTGGTGCCCCGGGTTCGCCGGTATGGCCGGCGCCGCCGATCCGGATCCGCTGGCCGCTCTCGATCCCGGCCGGGATGTCGATCCGGTGCCGCTTGGTCGTGTGGCGGCGGCCGAGGCCTGAGCATTCGCGGCACGGGGACTCGGCTACCCGGCCGTCACCCTGGCATTTGTCGCAGGGCGTGGAACGGACCATCTGACCGAAAGCCGTGTTGGCGACGGTGCGCAGCTCGCCGGTGCCCTGGCATTTGTCACAGCTGTGGATCGGGGTGCCGGGCTCGGCCCCGTTGCCGTGGCAGTGCTCGCAGTTGGCGACGGCGTCGAACTCCACCTCGCGGCTGGTCCCGTCCAGCACGTCTTCCAGCTCGATCTCCACGGCGACGCCGATGTCGCCGCCCGGGGCCGGACCGCGCCGGCCCCCGCCGAACCCACCGCCACCGCCGCCGAAGAAGGCGCTGAACAGGTCGTCGATCGAGCCGAATCCCTGCGCCCGCGAAGAGAAGCCGCTGGAGCCGATGCCGTCATGGCCGTAGCGGTCGTAGGTCTGCCGCCGTTCCGGGTCCGAAAGGACCTCGTAGGCCTCGGCGGCTTCCTTGAACTTCTCCTCCGCGTCGGGATCCTCGCCGTTGACGTCGGGGTGGAGCTCACGCGCCACCTTCCGGAAGGTTTTCTTGATCTCCTGCTCGTCGGCGTCCCGGGACAGCCCGAGCACCTCGTAGTAGTCGCGTTTGCTCATGCGTATACGTGTTCGAAGTAGCGGGACAGCTCACGCGCGGCGTCGGTGACCGCGGCGATGGTGTGCTCGTAGTTCATCCGGGTGGGACCGACCACGCCGACCGAACCCAGGTTGCGATGCCCGAGACCGTAGTTGGCTCCGATGACGCTGACCGAATGCAGTTCCGGACGCGGGTTCTCGGCCCCGATCCAGAGGAAGACGGACCGTTCGTCGATCGCCGAGCGCATCATCGAGAGCACCGAGGCGCGCTCTTCCAGGGCCAGCATCAGCTGGTCGAGCTGGGGCAGATCGCCGGCCCGGCGTTCGTCCAGGAGACGGGCGGCGCCGTCGACGTAAAGAGTGTTTTCAAGGGGTTCCTCAATGCTGGTTAGTGCCGGGACGAGCTGATCGATGAAGGAGGCTTCGGTCGGACCCAGACCGGGCCCGGCAAGGCGGGATGAGATCCGGCGGGCGCCAAGGTCGATGCCGGCGAGGGATTCGTTCAGGTAGCTGGATGCCCACTCGACCAGGCCGGGATCGACCGGTCCGTCGAAGGTGAACGTGCGGCGCGTGACATCACCGGTGGATGCGATCACGATGACCATGACCACGTCGGGCTGGAGCAGCAGCGCCTCGACCCGGTGGATCGTGGCGGTTCCGGGTGGCGGGGCGACCACCAGCGCGAGCAGATCGGTCATTCTGGCCAGGGCAGCGGTCGCTTCGCGCATCGCCTCGTCGACCTCACGGCGGAGCGTCGACGCATCGGGCACGGGAACGGTGCTCGGCACAGGCTTCGCCGGGACGGGTCGGGCGGTGATCGTCTCGACGTAACGGCGGTATCCGAGATCGGTCGGGATGCGGCCGGCCGAGGTGTGGGGCTGCGCGAGATACCCGCTCGCCTCGAGCGCCGCCAGCTCGGCGCGGATCGTCGACGCGCTCCACGGCAGACCGGATCCTTCGGCGATCGCCTTCGACCCGACGGGCCGTCCACCTTCCAGATAGGCATCGACGGTCAGGCTGAGGATCGTTTCCTGTCGCTCGGAGAGCATCGCTTCATTGTATGAAGCCGGACGCCCCGGGACGCCTTCCCCTGAACTGGGTGCGGAAACTTCCGTATGCGCGAGTTTCTGCGCTCAGAACCCGAGCGGAAGGTCAGGGTCGCTCGATCGAGGCGGATCCGTTGCGGATCACCCGTGTCTCTCCCTGGGTCGCTTCGAGGCTGATCCGCTCGATGTCGTCTTCGTCCGGGCCGTCGCCGAGGATCTCGCCGGTGATCACGATCTCCTGTTCGGGGAAGCTCATCCCGCGGAACTGGACCGCCAGGCTCTTCAGCGAACGGGGGTCTCCCCCGGCCTCGTCGGTCGCCGCGCGGGCGACCAGGCTCATCACGTAAAGGCCGTGGAGGATCGCCCCGGGCAGGCCGACAGCCTGGGCGAAATCGGCATCGATGTGGATCGGGTTGAAATCCCCGGAAGCACCGGCGTAGCGGTGCGGCACGTACTTGTCCGGGGTGACCCGGAGCTCGGCGATCGGGCGATTCCCTTCTGCTGCGTCGCTCATGACTCCACCCCCCGGACGATGTTGGTCCATGTTCCGGTCACGACCGGCTCGCCGTCCTGGTTCACCGACTCGGTCAGGAAGACGTAGAACCCCTTGCCATCCTGCTCGCGGATGTCGACGCAGGACGGCGTCGTGGTGATCAGGTCGCCGGAGCAGACCGGCTCCCCCCATTCGAACTCCTGGGCGCCGTGGACCATCGCGGCGAAGTTCATCGCCACGTCTGGGTCGAAGAGGGCCGG
>JBEBXB010000106.1:0-7687 GCA_040391885.1 Conexibacter woesei
CCAGCCGGAAGGCGGCGGTGTGCTTGAGGTTCTCCTCGATCGAGATCTCCTCGACCCCGTGGGTGCGGCCGAGCAGGGTGTTGAAGGGGATGAAGCTGAGCGGCACGAACTCGGTGATCCCGCCGGTCCGTTCCTGGAGGTCGCGGATGACCTTCATGTGACGGGCGAGCTCACGTGGCTCCTCGATGTGCCCGAACATCACGGTCGAGGTGGTGCGGATGCCGGCCGTGTGGGCCGCCTCGATGATCTCGACCCAACGGGCGGCGGGCAGCTTGTTGGGAGAGATCCGCTGGCGGACCCCGTCGTCGAGGACCTCGGCAGCAGTCCCGGGAGTCGAATCGAGGCCGCATTCCAGGAGGAACTCGAAGACCTCGGCCGGAGGCAGACCCGACTTCTCGCACATGTGGTTGACCTCCATCGGCGAGTAGGCGTGGAGGTGGATCCCTGGTGCGACTTCCTTGGCCAGGCGAAGCCAGCGGCCGTAGGCTTCGAGATCAAGCTCGGGGTGGATTCCGCCCTGCATGCAGAGCTCGGTAGCCCCGAACTCGACCGCTTCCTCGACCCGGGCGGCGAACTCCTCCTCGGTCGTCTCGTAGGCATCAGGGGAACGGCGTCCCTGGCCGAATCCGCAGAAGGCGCAGCCGACCGTGCATATGTTCGTGAAGTTGATGTTCCGGTTGACCACGAAGGTGGCGGTGTCACCGGCCAGCTCGGCCCGCAGGCCATCGGCCGCGATCCGCATCTCCTCGATCATCTCGGGGCGGGTCTCGGCGAAGAGCGCGGTCAGCTCGTTCTCGCTGAGGGTCTCCCCTTCGCGTCCTTTGGCGATCGCTTCCGGGGTCAGCCCCGGGTCCAGTTCCTCATCCGAACGGCGGCCGGAGCCCAGCCGGGGGATGAAGCTCCAGTACTTCAGCTTGATGACGTCGAGGACACCCTGCTCCATCCACTCCGCGTTCATGTACTGCGGGTAGACGCAGAGCCGCTCGGTCAGCGCGAATCCCTTCGGGGCCAGTCCCTTGCGCACCTCGTGGGGGCTCGGGAAGGGATGCTCCGGGGAGATGTGGTCGCCGTTGGCGGAGAGGCCGCCGAGATCGGTCGCGCCGGCTTCCACCAGATCCGCCCACCAGTCGGAGAGGTTGGGCGGCACCTGGACGCCGACGTCCGGCATCAGCCGCGCCGTCTCCTGGATCAGGAACTTGAGGTCATCGATCGAGATCGGGCAGGCCCACGCGGGGAGCGGGATGGTGCGGCCATCTTCAGCGGCGTCCCCGTTCGCCTCGCCACCGGCCGTCGTCAGGCCGCTGTCCAGGTTCGCGATCGATGTCCCCTCCTTCCACCGACGGTCGGATGCCTCGGCCGCGATGTCGGCCGGTTCCTGACCGTAGTAGCGGGGGTGCGGCACGAAGTTCTGGATGATCACTTCCTGGATGTGCCCGTACTTCCGCTGCAGCTCGGCGAGGGCCTCCAACGACTGGATCCGTTCCTCGGGGGTCTCGCCGATGCCGACCAGGATGCCGGTGGTGAAGGGGATCTTGAGCCGGCCCGCCGCCTCGATCGTGGCCAGGCGGTGGGCCGGGTGCTTGGTCGGGGAACCGGCGTGGACCGTCTGCATCAGGCGCTCCGACGCGGACTCCAGCATCAGACCCTGGGAGGCGGTCACCTCCCGCAGCCTGGCCAGGTCGGCCTCCGAGACCGCACCGATGTTGGTGTGCGGGAGGATGCCCCGATCCATCGCCCGTTCGCAGGCCCAGACGACGTACGAGGTGAAGTCCTCGTGGCCCCAGGACTTCAGCTTCGCGGCCACGATCGGATTCACCTCGGGCTTCTCACCGGTCAGGAACAGCAGTTCCTTCGCGTTGCGGCGGACGGCTTCGTCGAGCCGCCGCTCCACCTCTTCCGGCGGATGGACATGCGCCTGGTGGGTCGCGAAGGCGCAGTACTTGCAGTAGCACTGGCAGGTCCGCGAAAGCGAGATCGTGTAGTTCCGGGAAAAGGTGACCCTGCGCATCCTTTCCGCAACTTACCGGAGTCTCGCCGCCCCGTCCCCGTGGCGTTCGGACGCGGCTGTCCGTCACTCCATCCGATCCCAGCCTCGAACCCTGCGGAATGTCCGCAAGGCCATTCGCGACCGTCCCGGTATGGTCAAACGAGGGCCGCAAGCAGCTCGCGTCCCGTCTTGTCCAAATTCGGGGCCACCCCGGCCCCGCCACCCTGTACCCAACCCAGGAGGTTCACCATGAAGGCATCCCTCAGGCTCCTCGCCATCCCCTTGGCGGCCGGAGCGCTCGTCTTCGCCGGCTGTGGCGGCGACGACAACTCCTCCGACGACTCGAACACTGGCACCACCCAGACCGAGAAGCCGGCGACCAACGAGACCACCGGAGCCGCAGGCAACGAAGCCGGTCAGGAAACTGCGAAGGGCACCATCGCCCTGGCGGCCGATCCCAGCGGCGCCCTCGCCTACGACCCGAGCACTCTCGACGCCAAGGCAGGCCCGTTGACGATCGACTTCACCAACGATTCACCGATCCCGCATGACGTCGTGGTCGACGATCCCGACGGCAAGGAAGTCGCCAAGACCTCTGTCTTCACCGGCGGCAGCGAATCGACGAAGTTCGACGCCAAGCCAGGCGCCTACACCTTCTACTGCTCCGTCCCCGGCCATCGCGAGCAGGGCATGGAGGGAACGCTGAACGTCAAGTAATCCCGAGCCGCGTGGCGCCCCGCCCGGGGCTCCGCAAGACCGGCCGAACGAAACAAAAAAAGGGGGGCCCGGCCGGGCCCCCCTTTCGTTCGCTACTTGAGACTTCAGGCTTCGGGCGAAGGAAGCTTGGAAGGCTTCTCGCCGCCACCGGCGGTCGGAGCGATGATGAACTTGTAGACCACGAACGCCAGGACGGAACCGACGATCGGGCCGACGATGTATGCCCAGCCGTCGGCGAACTCGCCGGAGACCAGGGCCGGGCCGAACCAACGGGCCGGGTTGACGGCGCCACCGGTGAGCGGCACCAGCATCAGGCCGACCAGTCCGAGCGCCAGACCGATTGCCAGCGGGGCCCAATCCTTGACGGCCCTGACACCGAGCGCCACGGTGAGCACGGTGAGAACCAGCAGGAACGTGCCGAGACCTTCGACGACCATGCCGGCGAACCCACCGCTGAGCAGCGGGCTGACGGTGGCGGCACCGTAATTGGCGGCGCGACCCTCGTCGAGGAGCAGCGACTTGGTCAGCAACGCGCCGAGGACACCACCGGAGAGCTGAGCCAGGATGTAGATGACCGCGTCAACCGGAGCGATCTTCCTCATCAGGGCTGCACCGAGGGTGACCGCCGGGTTGAAGTGACCACCGCTGGCCCCACCGAAGCTGAATATCAGCACGGTGAGAATGAAGGCGTAGGTCAGGCCGACAACCGCGTAGTCCGAACCGAACTGGGCTGAATCACCGACCGAGATGAAGAGCACCCCGACGGTGGTGATGATGAACACCAGGAACAGCGTTCCCAGTAGTTCGGCGATGTATGCGGCGAGACCGCGATCTTGCATGAAAATCAAACCTCCCGTGGCTTGTGTCGATTGCGTCCCGCCGACATTGGCAGGCCGGACAAGTTTAGTCCCGTTACCCGCCGGATGCCTCCGGGTTCAGTATCGGGGCGCGAGTCTATATACCTGCTCCACCGCGGAGGCCCTGCCATCGCAAGACAACACCCATTTCGGGCGGGAAGTCAGGTGAGCAGCCGTTCGACCAGCGCCGGAAGCTCACGTGCCATGCGGGAGCGGGGAATGACCAGGTCGAGTCCCGCTTCACGGGCGCGGCCGCCGGTGTCGACGTCCAGGTGCGAGTAGAAGCCGATCGCCGGGATCCCGGATGCGGCCACCGGCCCCGGATCGGTGACATCAAGGTCGCAGACGATCAACTCGGCGTCGCCGGGGTCGGCGATCCGACCTTCGGACGGAGCTTTGACGGTGACGTCATGGCCGGCGGCCTTCAACGGCTCGACGACACGGCTTGCCAACATCAGATCGGTGACGGACGCGAGGATCCGGGCCATGGTCGCTGCCTCGCTCAGATGGCGCGACGCTGCCGGAACTCTTCGCGCACGCTCTCCGGCCGCCCCCACATCTGGACGACCTCGGAACGACCCTCCCGGTGCTGGCGAACCTGAAGGGAGCCGCCGAATCCCTGCTCGTCGAGTCGGTCGAGCACCGACTTCACGGTCTGCGGAGCCGCCGCCTTGCCGAAGCTCTGGGCGACCGGCACCCGCCAGTGCCACTCGGCCTTTGAATACGGCTGCGCGTTGATCAGGCTGAGGATCACGGCGGCGTCGATGTACCGGCTCTCGTCATCGATGCGAAGGTCGAACTCGAGGTCGGTCCAGTCGGTGGGGAGCGAATCGAGGACTTCCTGAAAATCGGCGGCGAGCGGCATGCCGCAAGCCTAACGCGCCGGGACCCCGGACGGCCCTGGGCGTACAATCGGCCCATGTCACTGGCACCCCGGCCCGAAGCCACGAATCCCGCTCCCGCGACGTTCGATGCGGAGAGCACCCTCCCCGACCTCGACGCCCAGTACCGGCAGGTACGCGAGGAATGCGGCCTGCTCGAGCACAACGATCGCGCCTGGATCGCCCTGGAGGGCCCCGACGCCGCCGAGTTTCTGCATGGGCAGGTCACCAATGAAGTCGAGGGCCTGGAGGTGGGCAGCGGCTGTTACGCGTTGCTGCTCGACCGCAAGGGGCATCTCCAAGCCGACATGCGGATCCTTCGGACCTCACCGGAAGCCCTACTCGTGGAAACCGAGACCGCCACCCGGGATCGTCTGCTGAAGCATCTCGGGATGTACAAGATCGGACGGCAGGTCGAAGTGGGCGGGATCGAGAAAACCACCATCACCTTGGCGGGCCCCGGAACGATCGAAGTGACGGAGCTGGCCCCCGGTGACGAAAACGCCTTCACGGCTACCCGGATCGCCGGAGCCGACTGCCTCGCGGTCGCGACCAACGTGGGGCTCGACATCGTCTGCGACGCCACGGACGCCGCCGCGATCCGCGAAGAGCTCGAGAGCAAGCGGGCGATTCCCGTCTCCGCCGCCGCGTTGGAGATCCTTCGAGTGGAGGCCGGCCGCCCCCGCTTCGGACACGAGATGACAGAGGCGTCCATGCCGGCCGAGGCGGGCATCGTCGATCGCGCCGTCAACTTCACGAAGGGCTGCTACATCGGGCAGGAACCGGTCGCACGGCTCCATTACAAGGGTCGCCCCAACCGGCACCTCCGGGGGCTGCGATTCACCGGACCGGCAGTCGCGGGTGACACCGTGCGGCTCGGCGAGCGCGACCTGGGCAAGGTCGGGACCGTCGTGCTCTCCCCCGCGTCCGGACGGGTCGGGCTGGCGATCCTGCGCAAGGAGGCCGAGCCCGGTGCCACCGTCACCGTCGTGACCGAGTCCGGGGAGACGGAGGCGACGGTGGTCGAGACGCCATTCATCGAAAGCCCCGGCGCGTGAGCGAGCCCGGGGGCCGTCGCCAGGGGCTCGGCGGGGGTCGGTTCGGGGCCGACAGCCCGCTGTTCGGAGGCAGCCGGGACGCCTTCGCGACCGGCCCGGACGGACCCGACGGTCCCGCGGCCGGGCCCGAGCTGACCCGCGAGCGCGAGGACGAGCTGCGCGCCGCGACCATCGCCGCCGAGGAGGCGATCGCTTCCGGCCCCAGCCCGGCGGCCACCGGCTTTCCTTCACCCGCCGACCTGACCAGGTTGCGGGAGCTGCTTCCGGCCGCCGAGCCGGACCGGGCCCTCGACGACTGGGGCCGCTCGGAGACGGTCGTTTCGCTGATGGAGCCGCTGCTGAACTTCTACTACCGGTACTGGTTCCGCGTCGAGACCGAGGGGATCGAGAACGTGCCCGCCGACGGCGGCGCCCTGCTGGTGTCCAATCACTCGGGAGCCCTGCCGCCGGACGGCCCGATGATCATGCAGGCGATCCGCAACGAGCACTCGAACCCGCGCCCGGTGTACATGCTGGGTGAACATTGGTTCAAGGGCTATCCCGGCGTCTCGATGTTCGTCAACAAGATGGGCCTTGTCCCGGCCCACCGGGCCAACGCGCAGCGGCTGCTCAACGACGAGGGACGGCTCGCCGTCGTCTTCCCGGAAGGCCAGAAGGGCACTCGCAAGGTCTACTGGCAGCGCTATCAGCTGCGCCGGTTCGGCCGCGGCGGCTTCGTCCGAACCGCGATCCGGGCACGCGTCCCGATCGTCCCGATCGCCCTGATCGGCGGCGAGGAGGCGATGCCGATCTTCGCTCACTTCAGGATGCTCCAGAAGCTGACCGGGTTGATCTACTTCCCGCTGACCCCGACCTTCCCCCACTTCGGGCCCGCGGCGGCCCTCATGTACATGCCGGCCAAGTTCAAGATCCGTTTCATGGAGCCGATCGACATGTCCGAGTATCCGGTCGAGACGATCGACGATCCGGCCGAGATCCAGGCGATCAGCGAGCGCATCCGCACCCGCATCCAGCGGGAGCTGGAGGGCATGGTCGCCCAGCGCAAGTCCGTCTGGCTCGGTTGACGCCAGCCGGTCGGGTAGATTGCGCGACGTGAGGGGAACTCTGCTCCAGGTAACGGCCCTGCTTGCCGCCGGCACGATCATCGCCGGATGCGGCGCCAAGTCGCATGAGAACGAACCGCGTCCGCCTATTCCGGCCGTGGTGACGGTCACCGTCGGAGCCGACGAGATCGATGTCTCGCCGGCCGCCGCGGGCGAGCCCGGCGAGCGCGGCCCCTACCTCAACCAGAACCGGAACGCGCCACAGAACCAGTCCGACCGCAGGGCGCCGCTGGTGGTCAACATCGCCGTCGCCAACCTCACCCGTGAGGACACGGAGCTGACGATCGAGGGTCCTGTAGGACGCGTCGAGAAGCTGGTCGCTGCGGGGTCGGCCGCGTTCAACATGGCCCTCCCCACCGGCGTCTACCGGCTGAGCTCCCCGGCCAGCACGGACACCACCCGCCTTACCGTCGGCCGAAGCCGGATCTCATCCGGCGGCGACGTCCTGATTCCCTGACGCCGCCTTCTTGGTCCGCGCCGTCCTTCGGACGAGCCGGGTCACCTGTCCGTAACGGGGCGCGAACAGCATCGCCAGGCTGAAGCAGAAGGCCGCGACCAGACCCATCGCGCCACCTATCGACGCGTCCATCGCGACTGCCGAGCCGTAGCCCCCGACCGCGGCGATCCAGCCGATGACGACGCTGACGACCACCATCGGCAGGAGCCGCACCGTCAACAGATAGCTGGTCGCGGCGGGCACGATCAGCATCGTCACCACGAGGATCGCGCCGACTGACTCGAAGGCGGTCACCGCGGTCACCGCGACCGCGATCAGCAGCAGGCGGGACACGAGCACCGGCCTGAGCCCGTTCACCCGGGCGAAGCCGGGATCGAAGGTGATCGCCTTGAGCTCCTTCCAGAAAAGCGCCAGGAGGATCAGGTTCGCCGCGGTCACCGCCCCCAGCAGCGGGATCGACCGGGCCATCTCGACGCCGAGCACCTCCCAGGTGCGAAACGGCGTGAACGCGATCTCCCCGTAGATCGTCGAATCGAGGTCGAGATGCACCCCGCTCGCGAAATGGGTGACCCCGAGCACCCCGAGGGCGAAGAGAACCGGGAAGACGAGGCCGATCGCGGCGTCGGA
>JBEBXB010000107.1:0-7659 GCA_040391885.1 Conexibacter woesei
CGCCGGGTCGGCGAGGACACGATGTACGAGTACATGGAGCGGTTCGGCTTCAACTCCAAGCCCGAGATCGACCTGCCGAACGATCAACTTTCGATCAGCGGGGTATTCGACACCTCGAGCGGCACCCTGCTCACCCCCGACCAGGGTGTGGACATCGCCCGGATCGCGATCGGCCAGGAACGGCTGCTCGCCACCCCGATCCAGATGGCCGAGGTCGCGGCGGCGATCGCCAACAAGGGCGACCTGATGAAGCCGGTGCTGTGGCGGGAGGTCCGGGATGCCGACGGACGCACGATCGACGAGGTCAAGCCGCAGAAGCAGTCGGATGTGATCTCGGAGCAGTCGGCGGCCGAACTGACCGAGGCGATGCGCTCGGTGGTGAACGAGGGCACGGGCACCGCGGCTGCGCTCAGCGGGGTCGATGTGGCCGGCAAGACGGGCACGGCCGAGGTGCCCGATCAGACGCGATGTGGGGGCCTCCCGAACCAGGCTTGGTTCGTCGGTTTCGCCCCCGCCGATGATCCGCAGATTGCGGTCGCCGCGACGGTCGAGTGCACCGACGGCCAAGGCGGTACCGTGGCGGCGCCGATCGCGGCCGGGGTCATGCAGACCCTGATCGGCGGGTAGCGGCGCAGGGCCGCCGGCCCGGACGGCGAAACTGAAGAGGACCGAGATCGGGCATCCGCCCGGAAAGCGAGAAAGGGCGACGTGACGCGGCTCACAACAGGCATGGTGGTCGACGGCCGCTATCGGATCGAACAACTGATCGGATCCGGCGGGATGGCCGATGTCTGGCTGGCCTCCGATCTCGAGCTCCCCAGGCGGGTCGCCCTCAAGGTTCTGCATGAACGGTATGCGGCCGATCCCCAGTTCATCGAACGCTTCCGCCGGGAGGCCGAAGCGGCGGCCCGGCTCCAGCACATCAACATCGTCTCGATCTTCGATCGCGGCCAGGTCGGAGACACCTGGTACATCGCCATGGCCTGGATCGACGGTCGCACGCTCCGAGACCTGATCAACATCGGCTTGACCCCTCCGGAGACGATCTCGATCGTTCGTCAGATCCTCGAGGCGGCCGGCTTCGCCCATCGCCACGGGGTCATCCACCGGGACCTGAAGCCGCTCAACGTGATGGTCGACGACTCCGGGTTGGTCACCGTCACCGATTTCGGCATCGCCCGAGCCGGGCTCAGCGGGATCACCGACGAGGGCTCGATCATGGGAACCGTCCAGTACCTCTCGCCGGAGCAGGCGCAGGGCCAGGACGTCACGCCGCTGTCCGACCTCTACTCGGTCGGGATCATCCTGTACGAGTGCCTGACCGGAAGGGTGCCCTTCGAGGGCGACACCGCCGTCTCGGTCGCCCTCCAGCAGATGCGCGACGAGCCGATCCCCCCGAGCGCCTGGAACCCGGCTGTCTCCCCGGCGCTGGACGCCGTCGTAATGCGGGCGCTGCGAGTCGAGCCATACGAGCGATACCCCGACGCCGAGAGCTTCATAGAGGCCCTCGACGAGGCGGGTCAGGCACCGCCGCCACCGCCGCAGTCCGGGTCCAACCGGTGGAAGTGGATCGCCGGCGCGATCGCCGCGATCCTGGTGCTGCTGATCGCCTGGGGGATGCTCCGCGACAACACGGTCCAGGTCCCCGACGTGACCGGCAACAACCTCAACACGGCCGTGACCCTGCTGGGCCAGGACGGGTTCCGGACAGGCGAGATCAAACGCGTCCAACGGTCGGCACCAAAGGATCGCGTGATCTCCCAGGACCCGACCGGTGAGACGGGGCGCGACTGCAAGCTTTTCGGCTGGTTCTGCTCCGATCCCAAGGTGGATCTGACGGTCAGCGCCGGCCCCGGACAGGCCGAGGTCCCGGATGTCAGCGGCCTCGATCGTGACGAGGCCGAGCAGGAACTGGACGAGGCCGGCTTCGGCGTCGCCGTCCAGACCCAGGCATCGGACTCCGTGGAGAAGGACAAGGTCATCGAGACCGACCCCGCCGGCGGCGAAACGGCCCGGCGAGGCTCGACCGTGACGATGGTGATCTCCACCGGGGTGAAGCAGGTGAAGGTTCCCGCCGTCGTCGGGATGACCTTGAACGCCGCCCGCCAACAGCTTTCCGCGGTCGGCCTCGACCTCAGCTCCAGCGAGGAACCGAGCGACCGTCCCGCAGGGGAGGTCCTCACCCAGAGCCCCGATGCCGGCAGCAGGGTCGACCCGGCCAGCTCAGTCACCCTGACCGTTTCCTCCGGTCCGGAGGACCAGTCGGTGAGCGTGCCGAACGTGGTCGGTTCGACCCAATCAGAGGCGATGGCGACCCTCCGGGCCGCCGGCCTGGTGCCTTCGGTTCGGGAGGAGTCGACCAGCATCCAGCCGCAGGACGGCCGGGTGATCGATCAGAGCCCGCCCGGCAACAGCTCCGCCGAACCGGGCAGCACCGTCGTGATCACGGTTGCGACCTATGACCCGAACGCCGATTCCGAAGGCGGCATCGGCACCGGCTGATCGCGGATCCGTACCTCCACCCGCTAACGTTTCGCCGCGTGAGAGTCGCGGTGATCAGCGGTGGCCGCTCCAGCGAGCACGACATTTCGATCATGTCCGGAAGGGCGGTGGCGGATGGGTTGCGGGCTGCCGGCCATGAGGTCTTGCCAATCCTGATCGAGAAAGACGGAACTTGGCTCCACGACGGGAGGCCGGTGGCGGTCCGTCCCGGGGTGGGCCTCGACGTCGGGGGGAGCCTGCTCGGCATCGATGTGGCCTTCCCGATCCTCCACGGACCCTTCGGCGAGGACGGCGTGACCCAGGGTGCGCTCGACACCGCCGGGTTGCCCTACGTCGGATCCGACGTGCTCGGTTCGGCTGTCTGCATGGACAAGCTGACCCTGAAGAAGGTCTGTGGCTTCCACGGCATCCCCCAGGTCGACTTCGTCCAGGCATTCACCGAAGGTTGGAGATCGATGGCGACGGCGATGAAGCATCCGCTCTGGGTCAAGCCGTCGCGGCTCGGTTCCAGCGTCGGAATCACCAAGGTCGAGGACGACGCGGATCTGGAGGCTGCCGTCGCCGCCGCTGCCGCTCACGATCCGAGGGTGATAATCGAGGCCAACTCGGCGGGGAGAGAGGTCGAGTGCTCGGTGCTCGGCAACGCCGACCCGGAGGCATCGCTTCCGGGCGAGATCGTCGCCGATGCCGAGTGGTACGACTTCGAGGCCAAGTACACGGAGGGCCGGATGAACCTCGCGGTCCCGGCCGACATCGGCCCCGCCGCGATCGCCGAGCTCCGCGAGATGGCCATCCGGATCTTCACCCTCGCCGGATGTTCCGGCCTCGCCCGGTGTGACTTCTTCGTCGAGGAGGACGGCACGATCCTCCTCAACGAGATCAACACGATCCCGGGCTTCACCGAGACTTCGGTCTACGCGAAGCTCTGGGAAGCGACCGGGCTCCCCTACCCGGAGCTGTGCGACCGCCTGGTCGAGCTCGCGATCGAACGCCACCGGGAGGATTCAGAACATACGTTCTGAAGCGGCTAGCCGAACAGGCGGATGTCGCTGATCGCGACGCCGTACCCGGAGTCGATCTCGGCGGGCTCTGTGACCCAGAGCAGGTAGTACCGGTACCGCTCGCCGGCGGTGGCGAGATCGACGCGTTGCTGCTTCTGGACGTCGGAGACCCGGGCGAGGCTCGTCCAGCCGGTGATGTCCTCCGGAATCGGTTCGTTGGCGCCGTACACCTCGAGCGTCCATCCAGGGGTTGGGGTCCTGACCTCCATCTCGGATGCCGCCACCGGTTGCCCCGCATCCACGTAGAGCCCGACCCCGCTCTTCGAGCTGAGCCCCGAGTCGCTGTACGTCTCGGTGGTCCACGCGGTGGCGCTGCGATCGGAATCGATCACCTTCGAGGTCTCGTTCGAGTGCTCGACCTGATCGCCCTCGGGGTCGTAGTCGGTGGCTTCGACCAGGCTGATCTGGCTGGTTCCCATCGGGCCGCCTCCACCGGCGCCACCGCCGCCACCACCGCCCGTGTCGCCACGGGAGATGAACAGGGCGGTGCCGGCGGCGACCACGAGGGCGACCATAAGCATGGCGATGGCGGGCCAAGGCGACGGCTTCTTGGCCGAAGTGAGCTGGCGCCGCGGCGGGGGGACGGCGTCGAGCACCGAGGTTGCCTCACCGGTGGTGCCACCCGCCCGGATCGCCTCGACCTCGAGCGCGGCCTGCAGGTCCTCCGCCATCTCCTCGATCGTCTGGTAGCGATCGTCGGCGTTCTTGGCAGTCGACCGGTCGACGACCCGGGCGGAAGCGGCGGAGATGTCGGGCCGGGCGGCCTGGACGTCGGGGATCTGCTCGTTCACGTGCTTCATCGCGACGCCGATCTGGTTGTCGGCTTGGAACGGGACGTCGCCGGTGAACATCTCGTACAGCACGATGCCGAGCGAGTAGATGTCCGAGCGCGGATCGACCTCCTTGCCCATCGCCTGTTCCGGGGCGACGTAATCGGTGGTGCCGATCACCCGTCCGGTGGCGGTCACTCCCTCGTCCTTCAACTGCCGGGAGATCCCGAAGTCGGTCAGCTTGGCGCGCCCGGTCGAGTCGATCAGGACGTTCTGCGGCTTGACGTCCCGGTGGACCATCTCCCGCTCGTGGGCGACGGCGAGACCCTGGGCGACCTCGAGGCCGTAGGCGAGCGCTTCGGTCGCGTCGAGGGCGCCGACCCGAGAGATCCGTTGCTTGAGGGTCTCCCCTTGCACGTACTCGAGCACGATGTAGGGGCGGCCCCCGTCCTCGCCGGCATCGATCACGGCGACGACGTTGGGATTGGAAAGCTTGGCGACCGCCCGGGCTTCCTGGTTGAACCGTTCGAGCTGCTCGGGCTGCTCAGTCATCTCCCGATGCATCAACTTCACCGCCACCGGCCGGTCGAGAACCTCGTCCCTTGCCAGATAGACCGTGGACATCCCGCCGCTGCCCAGTTTCGCTTCGAGCCGGTAACGGTCCGAAAGGACCGTTCCGATCATCTGTGCACTGGCAGGCGGAGGATTCATTGGTTCTTGACTATTCTCGACTTGGATTGCCTGCCGAGCTTCACTGCATCACTGATCCGGCCTGCGAAAACTCATGGACGACCGAGCCTATCCTGCGACGGCTCTCGTGGGAGTTCGATGGCGAATTTCGGGAGAAAAGAATCATGGTTGGGCTGTCCCGCTCACTTGAAGGCGGGGAGTCGGCCCAGGTTGCGCTCTGGATCGATGCTGCGGCGTCTTCTGGCATGCCCTTTGATCCTGGTATCTGGTTGAAAAGCCCTCCAAGGGGAACTTACTCTTCCTGTCTGGCGGCAAAGGCGGCAGGGGAACAGGGAAGCGAGGCGGAGGGCCGATTGAGCACCGGGTGATCCGGACGCGTCCTGCGCCCGAATCGGGTCAGCTCCCGCGGATGACCTGGCGGGGGCCGGCGGTGACCCTGCCGATCCGCCGGGCGTCCGGATAATGGACGTTCAGCGCCGCGAGCGCCGCCGCTTCGTCTTCTTCCGGCACGACCACGCAGAAGCCGCAGCCCATGTTGAAGACCTCGTACATCTCGTCCTCGGGGACCTGGCCGCGCTCGGTGATCAGGTCGAAGATCGGCTGTGGCGGGAGCGGGTCGGAGATGTCCCAGGTGACGTCGGCCTTGAGCCGGAGCAGGTTGTCGAGGCCGCCGGAGGTCAGGTGGGCCAGTCCGTGGACCCGGATCTCCTCGGATCGGACCAGCTCCATCACGGGCTTGACGTAGATCTCGGTCGGCTCGAGCAGGATCTCGCCGAGCGGGCGGCCGAGCCGGTCGTCGTCGAGCGGAATCCCTTCCAGGGAGCGACGGGCGAGGGTGTAGCCGTTGGAGTGCAGGCCGGAGGAAGGCAGCCCGATGACGACGTCGCCGGGGGCGCTATCCGAACCGTCGATGATGGCGTCGAGGGAGACAGTGCCGAAGCAGGCGCCGGCGATGTCGAAGCCTTTGACCAGATCGCCGATCTGGGCGAGCTCCCCGCCGGGGATCTCGATTCCGGCGAGCTCGGCTCCGCGGGCGAGGCCGATGCCGATCTGCTCGCACTGGTCAGGATCGGCCTTCTCGACGGCGAGATAGTCGAGCATGGCCAGCGGCTCGGCACCGACGCAGATGATGTCGTTGACGTTCATCGCGATGCAGTCGATCCCGACGGTGTCGAAGCGTTCGAGCTGTTCGGCGATCAGAAGCTTTGTGCCGACCCCGTCGGTGGAGAGGGCGATCCCCGTCCGCTCGTCGAGGCGGATCACCGCGGCGTAGTGGCCGCTCAAGTCGACCTGGCGCGAGGGCCGGTCGAGCACGGCTTTGCCGAGGGCTCCGACCAACCGGCTCACGGCCAGGTCGGCGTCGCTCTGACTGACGCCCGCGCGGGCATAGCTGTCCGGTGCCTGGCTGGAGCCTTGGCTCATTGCGAATCTCCGATCGGGGTATTCATCTGCCCCGATTCAACAACAGTTCCCGGGCCGGCGGGGGGTAGGTCGTCCGATCCCCGCCCGCAGCGCGCCAGGATCAACAGGCCGAGGGCGATCCGGTAGAGCGCGTAGGGCCGCAGCGCCCGGTCGCGTTCGACCAACCCGATCAGGTCGTTGGAAGCGATCGTCGAACCGAAGGAGGTCGCCAACCCGAGCCCCAGCCACCGCCGCTGACGGCGGCTGATCCCGCGACGGGCGAGCCGGGTGCCCTTCAACCCGACCGCCCCGAGGATCACCGGCAGGGCGACGGTCCGTGAGAGCAGGTTGGCCTGGTCGCGGGAGAAGCCGCGCAGACGGGCGGCGGTCAGGGTCGCGCCGTTGCGGGAAACCCCCGGGATCAGGGCCGCCGCCTGGGCGATGCCGAGCGCCAGACCGTCGGCGAGGGTGGCGTCTCCCTTGCCCCGGGTCTGGGGCTTGCGGTCCGCCAATGCCATGGCGATGCCCCCCAGGATCAGTCCGGCCGCGGTCGCCCGCGGGCCCCCGAGGCGGGATTCGATCGTCCGTTCGAAGGCGAGGCCGGCCACGGCGGCCGGCAGGAACGAGAGGGCCAGGATCGCGCCGTGACGGAGGTCGAAGCCCTTCAGCTCGTCGGCGATCTCGCCCCGGCGCACCAGCAGCAGAGCGAGTGCCGCCCCGCCGTGGAGCGCGATCTCGAAGCTCTTCCGCAGCTCGGGATCGACCCGCTCCCAGTCCCACCCGGCAAGCCGGGGAAGCATCGCGAGATGGGCCGAGCTCGAGACCGGCAGGAGCTCGGTCGGGCCCTGGACCAGTCCAAGGATGACTGCGTGCCGGGTGTCACTCGTGTCGGAAAGCAGGGCTGTGATCCTATTCCGGACTAGACTTCAGGGGTTCAATGCGCCGCCCTGACCTCCATTTGCGCCGATACCAGCTGATGCAGATGCTCGGCGACGGGCTGCTGGTCGCGATCTCGTATTTCCTCGCCTTCCAGCTGCGCTTCCTCGACGACCCCGGCACGATCCCGGACCGGTACCTGACCTTATTTCTGCAGTCGGTCGGGTTCGTGGTCGTCGGCAAGATCATCGTCTTCTACCTTTTCGGCCTCTACCAGAAGTGGTGGCGATTCGTAGGGGGTCGTGACATCGCCCGGATCGTCCAGGCGGTGACGATCTCGTCGCTGCTGCTGGTCGTCG
>JBEBXB010000108.1:0-7521 GCA_040391885.1 Conexibacter woesei
ACCGGCAGGTTGAAGGCGAGCGACTTGCCGGAGGCGGTCGGCGTCGTGATCACGAGATGCTCGTCCCCGGCCCGGCTCGCCACCTCCGCTTGATGCGAGTAGAGCCGCTCGATCCCGGTCACCTCCAGGGCCGCCGCCAGAGCCGGGTCAAGCCCGTCCGGGAAGGGAACCAGCGTCGCCTGCCGTGACGGTTCGATCACACTCTCGACGATTCGGCCATCCCTTCGGGCGGGATCCAGGGTCACCGCCCACGGAGTGGAAAGCAGGGAGTCAGACAATCGGGGCCGGATCCCCGGCGGGAGGCTCACGCCGGATGTCGTCGGCGATCCGCAGGCCCGGGTCGACCGACTCCTCGCCGGCCAGCGCCGCTCGGATCCGGAGGAAGTCGACCGTTCCCGCCACGTCGTGGACCCGGAGGATCCGCGCCCCGTGGTCGAGTCCCCAGGCGAGCGCGGCGAAGGTGCCGGCTCCCCGCTCCGAGGGGCGGCGGTGGGCGATCGCCCCGATGAAGTCCTTGCGAGAGACGGCCAGCATCATCGGCCTCCCCAGCGAGGCGAGGTCGTCGAGGCCGCGCAGGGCGTCGACCGTCTGTCGCGGCGTCTTCGCGAAGTCCGGGCCCGGATCGATCACGACCTGCTCGGAGTCAATGCCCGCGTTGGCCAGGTCGGTCAGCCGCTGCCGGAAGAACCGGTGCTGGTGGGACGCGATCCCATCCGGATAGAGGTCCTCGTCCCAGATCTGCGCCTTGGGCGGGACCTCGGTGTGCATCAGCACCACACCGGCGCCGTGGTCGGCACAGACGGCGAGCAGCTCGGGATTGCCGCCGCCACTGATGTCGTTGACGATCGCGGCCCCGGCTTCGAGCGCCGCGGCCGCCACCTTCGGCTTGTAGGTGTCGATCGAAACCGTCGCGCCCGCCGCGGCTGCCGCTTCCACCACCGGCAGGATCCGTTCGATCTCGACCTCCGCGGTGACCGCGGGACGGTTGGTGACGTTGGATTCGCCGCCGATCTCGATGATCCCCGCCCCGTCCGCCAGGTGCTGCTCCACCTGCCGGATAGAGCCCGTCGTCGAACGATCCCCCCGGTCGGAGAAGGAGTCCGGGGTCGCGTTGACCACCCCGACCACGACCGGCCGGTCCACGTTGAACTCACCGGCGGCGGTCCGTAGGGTTGTGGACGGTTCGCTCACTCTGACGATGCTAGACACCTTCGCCCACACGGACTTTCCCGCCACCGAGCTGGTCTCCCGGCTCCCCGGCCCGGCCACGGTGGTGATCCCCACCCGGAACTGCGCCGGGACGATCGCGGCGACGGTCGGCGAGCTCGGGTTGCTGGTGGAATCAGGCGTGATCGCCCAGATTCTCGTGGTCGATGCCGATTCACCCGACGGTACCGCGGTCACGGCCCGGGACGCGGGGGCGGAGGTCGTCTCCGAGAACGCCCTGGCGCCCGAGTTCGGCCCGGTGCTCGGCAAGGGCGACGCAATGTGGCGCTCGCTGCGGGCCGTCAAGGGAGAGATCGTCGTGTACGTGGACGGAGACATCGCCGACTTCGGTCGTCACTACGTGACCGGCCTGCTCGGTCCCTTCTGCGTGCCTGCCGTCGGTGGCCGGTCGGGAGGGTCGTCCCCGTACGGCTTCGTCAAAGGCACCTACCGCCGGCCGTTCCGGCAGGACGGCACCGAGCTGCCGCAGGGGGGAGGCCGGGTCACCGAACTCGCCGCCCGGCCGCTGCTCGCCCGGCTGGTGCCGGAGTTGATCCAGTTCGACCAGCCGCTGGCCGGCGAGGTCGCCGCCCGGCGGGACCTCCTGGAGGGGATCGAGTACGTGACCGGCTACGGGGTGGAGATCGCGATGCTGGTCCGCCTGTGGGACCGGCTCGGCATCGAAGGGATGGCCCAGGTGAATCTCGGCACCAAGCGGAACGCGCACCAGTCGTTGGCGGCCCTGGGTGGGATGGCGGCCGAGGTGGTGGCGGCGCTCGCCGGCACCCTGGAGTCCCTGGGACGGGCCGAGCTCGGGTCCTTGCGCGCCGCGCCCGGGACCGGACCGGAGCTCGTCGTGCGTCCCGCCTGGACGGCGGTCCGCGCCGGCAGAGCGTCGGAAAGCGCCGCGCAGTAGCGTCTCGCCCCATGGCTCTTCGCTGCGTCTACACCGATCTCGACGGCACCCTACTCGGCCTCGGCGCCTCCCTCTTCACCGATGAGGAGGGAAGCTTCTCGATGTCCCAGGCGCGCGCCCTGGAGGCCTGTCACCGCGCCGGAGTGGAGGTGGTGATCATGTCCGGTCGCCGGGAGGTCCAGGTCCACGAGGACGCCCGGATCATCGGTCAGACCTCCTACATCTTCGAGGCCGGCTCGGCCTTCTCGGTGGATCGGGAGCGGTACATGATGACCGGCGACTTCGAGCTGGATCCGGAGCGCACCGTGGTCGAGCAGATCACCGATCGCGGCGTTCCCGACCTCCTGCTGGAGAGCTTCCCCGACCGGCTCGAGTTCCACGAACCGTGGCACCTGAACCGGGAGATGTCCCACCTGTTCCGTGGCGAGGTCGACCCCGCGGAAGCCAACGGCGTCCTGGAGGCGAACGGCCACGGTGACCTGCGACTGCTGGACAACGGGGCGATCCACCGCAAGATGCCGGGCATCGAGACCACCCACTGCTACCACCTGGTTCCCCGTGAGGTCTCCAAGGCCGCCGCGGTCGCCGCCCACGCCCGTGTCCGGGGCTATGCGCCCGAGGAGACGATCGCGGTCGGCGACTCGCTCGAAGACCTCGAGGTCGCGCCCTCGGTCGGAACCTTCTTCATCGTCGCCAACGGGCCCGAGAAGGATCCGGGCGTCCGCGACGCCCTCTCCCTGTACCCGAACGCCCGGGTCACCGAGGAACGCAACGGGGCGGGCTTCTACGAGGCGATCGTCACCTCGCTCATGGCCTAGTATCGGCCCATGGTCGATGACGCCCGCGAGGAGGAGCGATGAGCGGTGAAGCGGCACCGGCGACGGTCGCCGAAGAGGAGTACCTGCAGACGATCTTCTGGCTGATGGAGGCCGGGCTGCCGATCACCGGGGCGAACATGGCCCGGGCGATGCAGCTCTCGCCGCCTACCGTCCACGAGATGATCAAGCGCCTCGAAAAGGACGGCTACGTCACCCGCGGCGCCGACAAGATCCTCCACCTCACCCCGAATGGCCTGGAGGAAGCGGAGAAGATCACCCGCCGTCACCGGATGATCGAACGTTTCCTCACCGATGTCCTCGGCATTCCGTGGGACGAAGTCCACGAGGAGGCGGAACGGCTCGAGCACGCGATGTCACCGGTCCTGGAGGAACGGATGCGAGCCGCGATCGGAAATGCGACGACCTGCCCCCACGGCCACCCGATCGACGGGCGGCGGGAGGAAGGCGCGCCGCTGGCTGACGTCGAGGTCGGCGGCTCCGTGATGATCCTGCGTTTCGAGAACGAGGCGGAAAGCCTGCTCCACTACCTGATGGACATCGGGATCGAGCCTGGACTCGAAGGCAAGGTCGTCGCCTCCGACGACGAGAAGGTCACGATCGAGTCCCCGGAGGGCAAGCACGAAGTGACCCGCACTGTCGCCGAGACGGTCACCGTCCGGGCCGACCCGGCCCCGCCGCCCAGGGCGGCGCTACCGGAACAACTCGTCATCTCAGAAGACCGCTACGGCCGCTGACGCCACTTCGGCCTCCGGGTAGCCGTGAACGCCTACCCGGCTACGCGGCAAGAGTTGAAGCTCAGGAAACGGAAGCGATACGGGCGACGCCTTCGTCGATGTGCTCCGGCGGAACCGAAGCGAACGAGAACCGCAGGCTGGTCCAGCCGCCGTCGAGCATGAAGTCGGTGCCCGGGATGAACGGGGCACCGGCGTCCTTTGCCTTCTTGGCGAGAGCGACCGTGTCGAAGTCCTCACCCAGATCTGCCCACAGGAAGTAGCCACCGCCCGGCACGACGAACTTCGCGCTCGGCAGATGCTTCTTCAGGGCAACGATCAGAGCGTCGCGACGCTCCTCGAGGTGAACCTTGACCTCCGCGATGTTGCGGTCGAGCACGCCCGATTGGCACAGCTCCAGAACCAGCGAACCGGCCAGCATGTTGGGGGAGATGTAGTTCTCGTTCGCGACCTTGGCCAGGGCGGCGATCTGTGCCTCCGGACCGGCGAGGTAGCCGACCCGGACGCCGGGGCTCACCGTCTTCGAGAACGAAGAGGCGTGGATCACCTTGTCGGCGCCGTCGATCGAAAGCATCGTCGGCGGGGGATCCTCCCCGAAGGGCAGCTCGCGGTACGGGTCGTCCTCGAAGATCGTGAAGTCGTGCTCCGCCGCCAGCTTCACCAGGCGCTCCCGCTTCTCCGCGGAAAGGGTGCAGCCGGCCGGGTTGTGGAAGTTGGGGATGATGTGCGCGAGCTTGATCGGGCCCAGCTCCAGCGCCCGTTCGATCGCGTCGACGTCGATCCCGTCGTCTTCCAGGGCCACCGGCACGAACTCGACCCCGATCTGCTCCAGGAGGAGCAGCGTACGGTCGTAGCTGGGCTGTTCGACCACCACCCGGTCCCCGGCCTTGAGCAGATGCCGGAAGAGCATCGCCCCGGCCTCCAGCGAGCCGTTGGTGACCATCACCTGCCCGGGGTCGATCCCGTGCCGGTCCGCGATCCAGGCGCAGAGGCCGGGATGACCGATGCCGACACCGTAGGACAGCGCCTTCTGCCAGTCGCTCTCCAGCGCCTTGGCGGTGGCCGTACGGACGGCCTCCACCGGGATCAGGTCGGGACTGGGCGCGCCTCGGGCAAAGCTGATGGTGTCGGGCATGATTGAACCTTAGAGGCTGCGGAGAGTCTCGACCGCGATTTCCGCGGCTTCGGTCGGGCTCACGCCGACCCGGACGCCCTTGGCTTCGAGAGCTTCCTGCTTCGCCTTCGCGGTGCCGGAGGAGCCGGAGATGATCGCCCCGGCGTGACCCATCTGCTTGCCGGGAGGAGCGGTGAAACCGGCGATGTACGCGACCACCGGCTTGGTGATCTTCTCGGCGATGAAGTCCGCCGCGCGTTCCTCGGCGTCGCCGCCGATCTCGCCGACCATGACGATCAGGTCGGTGTCGGGATCAGCCTCGAACAGGGTGAGGATGTCGATGAAGTCGGAACCGACGATCGGATCGCCGCCGATGCCGACGATCGAGGAGTTGCCCTCGCCCGCCTGCTTCAGCTCGTTGCCGATCTGGTAGGTCAGGGTGCCCGACTTGGAGACCACGCCGATGCGGCCTTCGTCGAAGAACTGGGCCGGGATGATGCCGACGTTGGCCTTGTTCGGGGAGAGCACGCCGGGGCAGTTCGGCCCGATCAGCCGGACGCCCTTCTCGCGAGCCCGCCAGTAGGTCGGCAGCATGTCCATCACGGGGATGCCCTCGGTGATGGCGATGACCGTCTCGACCCCGGAGTCGATCGCCTCGTTGATGGCGTCGCCGGCGAAACGGGCCGGGACGAAGATCATCGAGGTGTTGGCCCCGGCCTTCTCGACCGATTCGGCGATCGAGTCGAAGACGGGGATGCCCTCGACGTCGGCGCCGCCCTTGCCGGGTGTGACGCCGGCGACGACCTGGGTGCCGTAGGCGCGGTTGCGCAGTCCGTGGAAGCTGCCTTCGCGGCCGGTCAGCCCGGAGACGACCAGCTTGGTGTCGTTGTCAATGATGATGCTCATCGTCGGTCCTCAGTTGGTCGCGGCGGCCAGTTCGACGACGCGCTTGGCGGCGCCGATCATGGTCGCTTCATGGTGGAGGTTGGAGAGTCCGGCCTCGCCGAGCAGGGCGAGCCCTTCCTCCGAGTTGGTCCCGTCGAGCCGGACCACGAGGGGCAGCTCCAGACCGATCTTGCGGGTCGCTTCGATGATCCCCTTCGCGACCTCGTCGCCACGGGTGATCCCGCCGAAGATGTTGAACAGGATCGCCTTCACGTCGGGATTCGAGGTGATCACCTCGAGCGCGTCGATGATCGCCTCGGCCTTGGAGCCGCCGCCGGCGTCGAGGAAGTTGGCCGGCGCGCCGCCCGCCTGGGCGACGACGTCGAGGGTCGACATGCAGAGCCCGGCACCGTTGCCGAGGATGCCGATGTCGCCGTCGAGCGAGACGTAGGTGAGGCCGCGTTCCTTGGCCATCTTCTCCTGCTCGTCCTGGTCCTCGGCCGCTTCCAGGCCTTCCAGCTCGGGATGGCGGTACATCGCGTTGCCGTCGATCGAGACCTTGGCGTCGAGCAGGACGACCTGGCCGTCCGAGTTGACGATCAAGGGGTTGACTTCGATCAGCGTGGCGTCCTCGGCGATCGCGGCTTCGACCAGCTTGACCAGGATCGGGGCGACCTGATCGGCTGCCTCGGCCGGGATCTTCGCCTTGGCGACGATCGCTTCGGCCTGGGTGGCGTCGAGCCCGTTGAGCGGATCGACATGCTCCTTCACCAAGGCGTCCGGGTCGGACTCGGCGATCGCCTCCACGTCCATGCCGCCCATCCGGGAAAGCATGACCATGAGCTTCTTGGCCGAGCGGTCGAGGATCACCGAGGCGTAGAACTCGGACTCGATCTGCGAGCCGGCCTCGACCCACAGCTCATGCACCTTGAACGGACCCTCGCCGTGAGGGCCGGTGATGTCCATCCCGAGGATCGCGTCAGCGTGCTCGCGGGCCTCTTCGGCGTTCTGGGCGATCTTGATGCCGCCGGCTTTGCCGCGACCACCGATCAGGACCTGGGCCTTTACCGCGACTGGATAACCGTGACTTTCGGCAGCTTCGACAGCCGCATCGATGGTGGCGGCGTGGCCGCCTTCGGGCACTGGGAGACCGTGTCGGGCAAACAGTTCCTTGCCCTGATATTCGAGAAGATCCATGACCTTTTGAGTGTTAGACGGCAGGAGACTCCGGCCCCAAAATCAAGTTCACCGGGGACGTCGAAGCCAACAGCGGACACTATCCGACATAATGGCCAACGCGCATGCCGCTTCCGAGCCTCAAGAACATTGAATGGGTCACCACCGACTGCTACGGCACCCTGATCGATTGGGAGAAGGGAATCGTCGAGGCTTGCTCCAAGGAAGCCGAGAAGGACGGGTTCAGCTTTGATCCGGAACCGTTCCTCGCCCGGTTCTTCGAGGTCCAGGCGGAGATCATGTCGGGCTCCTACGAGCTCTACGCCGAGGTGCTGCGCCGCACGATCATCAAGGTCGCCGGTGAGATCGGCTGGGAGGTGGAACCCTCAAGGGCCCAGTTCCTCCCCGACAGCGTCGCCTACTGGACTCCGTTCCGTGAGTCGAACGCCGCCATGGACCGACTCGCCAAGAAGTTCAACATCGGCATCATCTCCAACATCGACGACAAGATGCTGGGGATCTCGCGCCGTCACCTGCGCACCGACCTCGATCTCGTGGTCACCGCCCAGCAGGTCCGCAGCTACAAGCCGGACGACGTTCACTTCAAGGAGTGCGCACGGCGGATCGGCGGCAAGAAGGGCTGGCTCCACATCG
>JBEBXB010000109.1:0-7475 GCA_040391885.1 Conexibacter woesei
GACCTGATCAGCGACAGCGTCGAGTACATGGTCAACGCCCACTGCGCCGACGCCCTGATCTGCATCTCCAACTGCGACAAGATCACCCCGGGCATGCTCAACGCCGCGCTGCGGCTGAACATCCCGACCGTCTTCGTCTCCGGCGGTCCGATGGAGGGCGGCACGGCCACCCTGGTCGACGGCACCGTGCGCAAACGGGTCAACCTGATCAGCGCGATCGCCGACGCCGTCGCCGACGAGGTCAGCGACGAGGACATCGCCCTGATCGAAGAGGCCGCCTGCCCGACCTGCGGTTCCTGCTCGGGCATGTTTACCGCCAACTCGATGAACTGCCTGACCGAGGCGCTCGGCCTTTCGCTGCCCGGCAACGGCTCTACGCTCGCCACCCACACGGCCCGCAAGGAGCTCTACGAGGCTGCCGGCCGCAACGTGGTCGAGATCGCCCTGCGCCATTACGAGAACGACGACGACTCGGTCCTGCCTCGCTCGATCGCGACCCGTGACGCCTTCGAGAACGCGATGACCCTGGACATCGCCATGGGCGGCTCGACCAACACCGTGCTCCACCTGCTCGCCGCCGCCCAGGAGGCCGAGATCGATTTCAAGATGGCGGACATCGACGAGCTCTCCCGGCGGGTGCCCTGTATCTGCAAGGTCGCACCTAACGGCACCTTCCTGATGGAGGACGTCCACCGGGCCGGCGGCATCCCGGCCATCCTCGGCGAGCTGCGCCGCGGCGGGCTGCTCCACGAGGACGTCTCGACCGTCCACGCGGACACCATGGACGAGTGGCTCGGCAATTGGGACGTGCGTGGCCCGAAGCCGTCCGAGGTCGCGATCGAACTGTTCCACGCCGCTCCCGGATGCAAACGCTCCGCGAAGGCCTTCTCCCAGTCGGAGCGGTGGGAATCGCTCGACGTGGACGCGGCCGAGGGCTGCATCCACGACGTCGAGCACGCCTACTCCACCGACGGCGGGCTCGCCATCCTCTACGGCAACATCGCCGAGCGCGGCTGCGTGGTCAAGACGGCGGGCGTCGACGAGTCGATCCTCAAGTTCAGCGGCCCCGCCTTCGTGGTCGAGTCCCAGGACGACGCGGTCGACTCGATCCTCAGCGGCCGGGTGAAGTCCGGCGACGTGGTCGTCATCCGGTACGAAGGCCCGCGCGGCGGTCCCGGCATGCAGGAGATGCTCTACCCGACCTCCTACCTGAAGGGACTCGGCCTCGGCAAGGAATGCGCGCTGCTGACCGACGGCCGGTTCTCCGGCGGTACGTCCGGGCTTTCGATCGGCCACGTCTCCCCGGAGGCGGCCTCCGGCGGGGCGATCGCGCTGGTGGAGCAGGGCGACACGATCGAGATCGACATCCCAGAGCGTTCGATCACGTTGGCCGTGGACGACGCCACCCTGACCGAGCGGCGTGAAGCCCTTGAGGCTGCCGGCGGGTACAAGCCGGTCGACCGCGATCGGGTCGTCTCCCCGGCCCTCCGGGCCTACGCGGCGATGGCGACGTCTGCGGATACCGGCGCCGTCCGGGACGTCGACGCGGTCGAACGGGCGGTCACCGAGATGGCCGAACGAGAGCCAAACCGGGCCGCGGCATCCTGAGTAGCTGACCGTCGGCCCGGCCAAGTCCGGGACCGGCCCGCCCGGCAAATGGGACCACACGCCGGGTGCTCTCCCGATTTTGTGTGGAAACACAAATCTTTTCTGAACAGAACCGCAACACCTCGGTTCTCGCTTGTTCCAGCGATCAGAGTGCCCGCCGGTTGAAGCGATGCTCTCACATCGCGAGCCGGGCCTCGTACGTACAACCATTCGAGAGGAGTACTCATGGAAAAGCAGGAACGTAGACGCCGGGTCACACCGGGACTGATCGTGGCGATCGTCGCGCTGGTGGTGGGCCTATCCGGCACCGCGGTGGCATCGCACATCAACGGCAAGCACCTGGCGCCGAAGAGCGTCGGCGGCGGCAAGCTGAAGCCGTTCACCGGAGGCCTGATCAAGCAGAAGACGATCCACGGATCGAAGCTCAAGCCGTTCACGGGCGGGCTGCTCAGGGCCGGGACCGTACCGGCGAAGAAGATCGTGCCGGACTCTCTGGGCGGCGATCAGATCGACGAGTCGAAGCTCGGCCCCGTCCCTTCGGCCGATCGGCTCTCGGGCAGCTTCAGCGCCAAGATCGCCTTCGGCGAGACGGTGGAGCTGACGCAGTCGGGTCCCTTCACGCTGACGGCCCAGTGCGTGCAGAACGGCACCACCAGCGACGGCACCGAGGGGCGTGACTTCGTCCGCCTCCTGATCGCCACCTCCGAGGCCGGTTCGGTGTTCACGAGCGGCGTCGATTCGCTGACCGGCAACGCGCCGGAACGGTTCCTCAACCCGGACACGGTGGAGGCTGACCGCGTGGTCGACGAGGTGTTCGTGATGAACGGCAACTCGAACTACAAGACCGGCGGCCAGTTCAATGCGATCGCGCCGAGCGGCGCTGGAGTGACCTCGCCCCAGGCGACCACGTCCGCCGCGATCAACCTGTTCGACACCGGCTGTGTCGTCCAGGGCTCCGTGATCGGCAACGCCTGATCGCTGACGCCTGACCATTCGGTGACCGCAACCGAGAGGACCCCTCGCCCGCGGGCAAGGGGTCCTCTCTGCGTTGCGGCCTTCCGGCGGTGGGCCCTAAGCGGCTTCAGATTCCTCGGCGACGATCGAGTCGGCCTCCGAGTCGGCGGCGAGGCGGCGTCCGCGCTCGACCACCAGGGTGGAGCCGACGGCCGCGGCCGCCAGCGCGAACAGTGCGTAGCCGGTGCCGCTCCTCTCGGTCCCGAGCGCTCGGTCGACGGAGAGCTTTCCGGGCCCGGCTTCGGCCAGCATCAGAAGTCCGGCGATCATCGCCAGGTTGAACTCGTACCCGCCGTCGCTATTCCAGGGGCCGTTCTTCCAGTGAACGGTGCGGATCGCGGTGAGCATGGTCGAGATCAATCCGGTCGCGGCGAGCGGCGTGAGCGTCCCGGTCAGGATCATCGCCCCGCCGGCCGTCTCGGTCACGCTCGCGGCGATCGCGTTGTCGCGGGCCGGCTGCAGGCCGAGCGAGTCCATCATGCCCGTCGTCCCTTCGAGCCCGGGCCCGTCGAACCAGCCGAACAGCTTCTGCGTCCCGTGGCCGATGAACAGCCCTCCGATCACGCTCCTGACGATGAGTCGTCCAAGCTTCATTGGTTCCTCCGACTTTGGGTGACGTCGATCACCGCGATGACCGACAGCGGGACTTCCCGTTTCACGAATCGGATGCCCGGCTGCGGGGTGACCTCCTGAATGACCGTAGCAACCCGGCCATGGTTGCCAGCCAGGCGGCGAAGGCGATCCAGATCGTCACGTCGGGGATCTGCTTCATGAAGGTGAACTCGTCGGCGGCAGCCAGTTGCCAGGTGGCGACGGTGTACATCCCAAGAGGGAAGACGAGGCTCCAGTACATCGGGCTGTACTCGAGTGGTGCCCGCATCACCACATGCCGCCAGACGCCGAAGATCACGAGCAACGGGATCCACCAGGTGGCCCAAGCCCAGAGGATCAGCGAGATCCCGTCGACGAAGGCGTGCATGCTCGAGAGGTAGCCGATCTGACTCTCGGCGACCATCATCGCGGACCCGGCGTTGACGGTGATCGCGGCGGCGCCCATCACCACCCAGAACAGCGGGTTCATCTCCTCGGCAGTCACCCGGAAGAAGAAGATCCGGTACGCGAACAGGGTGACGAAGATGCCGTACAGAATCAGCCCGATGCCCCAGAAGGCGTGAGCGGTGACGAATATGAGCTCGGATCCGGACGAGACCTCAGAGCTGAGCTTGGCGCCCAGCGCCGCGATCGACTCGGCTCCGACGATCGCGATCAGCCAGCCGCCGCTCATGATGCCGACGTTGCGCTCCGTGTCGCGGAAGGTCAGGACAGAGAAGCTGAAGTAGCTGAGCGGGATCCAGACGATCAACGAGAAGACCCACAGAAGGATCGCCAGCTCCAGGTTGCCGCGCAGCAGGAGCTGGATCCCGAAGACGTTGGCACCGGCGACGATCGTGAAGAATGAGAAGACCAGCCGCGGGTTGATCAGGTCGTCCCAGAGCTCACGGGGATAGAGGGCTGCCCGGGCGACGGTCGCCGGGACGAGGACGAGGAAGGCGGCCGAGTCGACCACGAGCAGCGCCGTCGAAAGGGCCTTCATCTCGAGCAGGTAGAACCCGTTGGAGATGATCCCGGTGGCCATGATCAAGGCGAAGTAGCCGGGGTAGAGGGTGCGGATGGCGTTTCTCATGAGTCCCCGAGTTCGAGCTCGTAATAGAGGGCCCGGGCATCCGCCGGGCCTTCGATCCGGTTGGCGAACCCGAAGCTCTCGTAGAGGTTGCGGGCGGCGACGTCGTCCTCCCCGGTGGCCAGTTCGATCCAGGGCGCTCCCCGTTCACGGGCCAGGTCGACAACCGCGGCCAGCAGCGCCCTCCCCGAGCCGGCCCCTCTGGAGGCAGGCACGACGTATAGCTCCTCCAGGCAGGCGACCGGACGCTCCGACCAGATCGAGCTCCGGAAATCGATCTGGGCCAACCCCTCGGGTTTCCGGGCCCCGACGAGCAGCCAGAGCTTGGTCCCGGCTTCTATGTGGTCCCTGACCCTGGTGCGAAGGACGTCGGGACCGGGGGAGGGATCTCCGAATTCCAGATTGAAGTCGTGAAGCATCCTGGCGATGACGCCGGCATCTTCTGGGCTTCCTCGGCGAACCACGCATCGAGGGTAACGGGCGATCCGGTCGGTTGGGCTAGATTTACACAGGGGTGATGTGAGAAACTGGTCTCGATGGATCTTCCCGACTCCCAAGAAGACGTCCTCGCTCAACCCACCCGGTCGCGGATCTTCTCGCTGCTCGTCGACCTGAAGGTCCCGGCTGGGACCGACGAGATCGCCGAAGAGCTGGGGCTGCATGTGAACGGGGTGCGACGCCACCTGGAGAAGCTCGTCGATGCCGGCCTCGTCGAGCGCAGGCGGGAGCGCGGCGGCCGTGGCCGCCCGGGCGACCGGTGGGTGGTGGCGGCCGGCGCGTCGCCCGGCGGCGAGCAACCGACCGCATACGCCGAGCTCGCCGTGTGGCTGGCCCGCGCGATCCCGGCCGACCCAGACGCGCTGCTTCAGGTCGAGGCGGTCGGTCGAGAGGTCGGTCGCGATCTCGCCGGCAGGATCACGGCCGAGAGCGACGGAGACACCGGTGCCGCGTTGAGCGACGTGCTGGCGTCGTTGGGGTTCCGGCCCCGACTGGTGGCTGAACCCGGTGGCGGCTTCACCTGCCACCTCGACAACTGTCCTTACCGTGACTCCGCGGCCGCCAACAAGGATGCGGTGTGCGGGCTCCATCGCGGCATGACCGCTGGTCTGCTCGAGCGAATCGATCCCGCGGCCGAGCTGACCGGGTTCGAGCCCCGCGATCCCCACAAGGCCGGCTGCGTGGTGACGGTCGGATGACCGCCGCGGGGCCGATCGCGCCCCGGGCGCCCCAGATGCCCCGGGCCCACCATCGGGGGGACATGCGTCCCACCGACGTTCTCGGTGCCTTCTTCCTTTGCGGCCTTCTCTTCCTCGCGGCGGCGGTCGTCTGTGGCGTGATCCAGGCGGTCGAGCCGTGGGCTTGGGGCAGATGGCTGGCGCTCCACCTTGCCTTCTTCGGGGGCGTCTCCCAGCTGGTGCTGGGGGCGAGTCAGTTCTTCGCGGGTGCCTTCCTCGCCACGGATCCGCCGCCGCGCCGGCTGGTCCGTGCCCAGCTTCTCTTCTGGAACTCCGGGGCGATCCTGCTGGCGCTGGCGGTCCCGCTGCGGAGCGACCCCCTGATCTGGATCGCGGTTGCCCTGCTGGTGGCCGGTCTCGTGGCCTGGGCCCGGGCGCTCGCGGTGATGCGCGGCCGGTCGCTCAGCAGGAACCCGTGGGCCACCCGCTGGTACGAAGCTTCGGCGGTGTTCTTCGCGGTGGGCATCGCTGCCGGCGCAATGCTTTCCCAGGGCATCGCGTGGAGTCATGGCCACCTTCTCGGCGCCCACATGGTGCTCAACCTCGCCGGATGGTTCGGGGCCGCGATCGTCGGCACCCTCCACACTTTCTATCCGTCACTCACCCAGACCATGCTGCGGTTTCCGCGGCTTCAGCCGGTCACGTTCTGGCTGTGGTGCGCCGGGGTCGGCGGGCTGGCCGTCGGGTATGCGTGGGCGATCGAGCCTCTGGCGATCCTCGGCTGGATCGTGCTCGGTGCCGCGGCCACGGCGCTCCTGGTCAATCTCGCCGCCTGTCGGATCTCGTCGACGGCACCGCTTTCCCTGGCGGCGCGGGTGGTCGGGGTCGCCCAGGTCTTTCTTCCCGCGGGGATCGCGGTGCTCGCCGTGGCGGCGGCGGTCGACGGCCCCGCATGGTCGTTCGCCGGTTCGACCCGCGTCGCGGCCGGCACGCTGCTGGTCGCCGGGTGGGTCGGTCTCACGGTGCTGGGCTCCCTGCTCCACTTGCTGGCGATCACCGTCCGGGTCCGCAACTTCACGCGTCCGATGCCGAAGGCCCGGCCCCGCCTCGACCGTGCCCTGACCGCGACGGCCGCTCTCGGTGTCGCCGCGCTCGCCATCACCCAGTTGACCGGTGCGGACGCCACCGGCCAGGTCGCGCGAGCGGTGCTGTTGCTCGCCTACGCGGCGTTGGTCGGGAAGGTCGCTCTGCTCGGGATCGGGGTCGCGCGCCACGCCCGACCCGAAGTGTGACGCGGGACCGTGCCGCTTACTTCTTGTAGTAGTCGGCGTTGATCTGGATGAACTTCTGCCACTCCGGCGGGACCTGGTCCTCCGGGGTGATCGCGTCGACCGGGCAGGCTTCCACGCAGGCGTCGCAGTCGATGCACTCGTCCGGGTCGATGTAGAGCTGGGGCTCGGTCTCGAACTCGGCTTCGTCCTGGGTCGGGTGGATGCAGTCGACCGGACAGACCTCGACGCAGGAGTGGTCCTTCGTCCCGATGCACGGCTCGTTGATCACATAGGCCATAGGTCACCTCCGGGGAGTTAAAACACTACGAATGGACAAAATAGCACCTCGGGCGGATGATTCCGCCGGTGGTGCGATTCGGCGAGTCCGGGTTGCGGCTCGGCCCTCGGTGGACTAGGCTGTGGGGCTAGAAAGCTGACGGACGTCAACTATTGGTCGGGTGGGCCCGGCCGTTGAGCGGGAGGCAGAAAAGAGTTGAATGCATCGCTGGAGTCCACGGGGGCCGGGAAGCCGCCGAACCTGTTGCTGATAATCACCGACCAGCAGCGACAGCCGATGCATTGGCCGGACGATCCGGCCTGGCTCGAGGCGCTGATGCCGGCCGACGCCGAGCTCGCTCGCACCGGGATGCGGTTCAGCCAGGCCTGTACGGCCTCTTGCATGTGCTCGCCGAGCCGGGCCTCGCTGTTCACCGGCCGGTGGCCGGC
>JBEBXB010000110.1:0-7381 GCA_040391885.1 Conexibacter woesei
AACCATCCGCGGATGCTGAACGCCCTCGAGGGAGCGAAGCGGAGCGGGACCGAGATCGTCGGCATCAACCCGCTTCCCGAGGCGGCATTGCTGCGCTACCGCAATCCCCAGAAGCCCCGCGGGCTGGCCGGCAAGGGCACCGTGATCTCGGATCAGTTCGTCCACATCCGCGTCGGTGGGGATCAGCATCTGCTCAGGGCGATCGCCAAGCGCGTATTCCTGGCCGAAGAGGCTTCCCCGGGGAAAGTGATCGACCGGGAGTTCATCGACCGGTACTGCGAGGGCTTCGACCGTTACCGGGAGGCGGCGCTCGCTCTCGACAACCAGGAGGTCCTCGACGCCACCGGCCTCGAGCCGGGGGAGATCGACGAGCTGGCCGATCGGTACATCCGCTCCGACGCGACGATCATCACCTGGGCGCTCGGCCTGACCCAGCAGCAGACGGCGGTGGCGACGATCACCGAGATCATGAACCTGCTCTTCCTCAAGGGCAACATCGGCCGGCCCGGTGCCGGGGCCTCCCCGATCCGCGGGCACAGCAACGTGCAGGGCGACCGCACCATGGGCATCTGGGAGCAGATGGGGGACTGGTTCCTCGACGCTCTCAAGGAGGAGTTCGGGTTCGAACCGCCACGGGAACATGGCTACGACACGGTCAAGGCGATCGATGCGATGGAACGCGGCGAAGTCGATTTCTTCATGAGCATGGCCGGCAACTTCGTCGCCGCCGTCTCCGACTCGACCAAGGCCGAACAGGGCATGGCCCGGACGGGCATGACCGTCCATGTCTCGACCAAGCTGAACCGCTCGCATGTGACCTGTGGCGAGGAATCGCTGATCCTGCCGGTGCTCGGTCGCTCCGAGCGCGACCCGCAGGCCGGCGGGGACCAGGTCGTGACCGCGGAGGATTCCGTATGCCAGATCACCGCCAGCAAGGGCAACATGGAACCGGTCGCCGAGGGGCTGCTCTCCGATGTCTCCGTGGTCACCCGGCTGGCCCGCCTTGCGATGCCCGACTCGAAGATCGACTGGCAGGGATTCGAGGACGACTACGACCGGATCCGCGATTCGATCAGCCGGGTGATCCCGGGCTTCGAGGACTTCAATCGCCTCCTCGACGAGGACGGATCTTTCGTGCTCCCGCATGGGCCGCGCGACAGCCGGACCTTCCCGACCGAGTCCGGCAAGGCGCGATTCGAGGCGGAGCAAGTTCCGGTGCTGGAGGTACCGCCGGGACGGCTGATCCTCAACACGGTTCGGGCCCACGATCAGCACAACACCGCCATCCTCGGGCTGAACGACCGGTACCGCGGCATCCGCAAGGGCCGCTTCGTCGTCTTCGTCAGCCCGGAGGATCTCGGGCAGCTCGGTCTCCGCGACGGCCAGACGGTCGATGTCTTCAGCGAGCGTCCCGGGGAGGAGGACCGGGTGCTGCGCGGCTACCGTGCCGTCGCCTACCCGACCAAGCGCGGCTGCGCGGCGATGTACTTCCCGGAGGCGAACGAGCTGGTCCATAGGAGCGCCGTGGCAGAAGGGTGCAACACGCCGGCCTACAAGGACGTGATCATCCGGGTCGAGCCGGGACAGAAGCGGGCAGCGGGCGGCCGTCCAGTCGCAATCTAGGACTTATCCACCTGATTTGTCCGCAGATACGGTGCGGATAAACCCTTAGATCCGTATCTGCGGACCTGATAGCTTGGCGGCATGCCTGGAACGGAGTTCAGAGTTGCCGATGCGGCCGCACTACTCGGAGTCAGTGACGACACGATCCGACGCTGGGCGGCCGACGGACGCCTGACCCTCCGCGACGGTGACGACGGAGTGAAGGTGGTCGACGGACGCGACCTCGCGAAGGTCGCCTCCGAATCTCTGATCGAGGCGGATGGGTCCGCGACCTTCTCGGTCCGCAACCGGATGCGCGGCATCGTCACCGCCGTCAAGTCGGATGGCGTGATGGCTCAGGTCGACATCCAGGCGGGTCCCTTCCGGCTGGTTTCGCTGATCAGCAGCGAAGCGGTCGAGCAGCTCGGCATCGAGGTCGGCAAGGCAGTCGTGGCAACTGCAAAAGCAACGAATGTGGGAGTGGAAATTGCTTCGTAGATTCATCGACATGCGGGTCGCGGCGGTACTGGCCGCACTGGTCTTCTCGGTTGGGATCGTCGCCTGCGGCGGTTCGGACGATTCGGACTCGGAGGGTGGCAAGGTGACCGTCTTCGCCGCCGCTTCGCTGACGGAGGCCTTCACCAACCTCGGCGAGCAGTTCGAGGCGGACCACGAGGGCTCGGAGGTTGTCTTCAGCTTCGCGGCGAGCTCCGAGCTGGCTGCCCAGATCGAATCGGGAGCGCCGGCGGATGTCTTCGCCTCCGCCGACGAGCCGAACATGGACAAGGTCGTGGATGCGGGGTTGAACGACGGGGAGCCACAGGCATTCGCCGGGAACGTGCTCGCGATCGCGGTTCCGAAGGGCAACCCCGGTGGCATAAAGAGCCTGGATGACCTGGCCAAGAAGAAGCTGCGGGTGGCGGTCTGCGATGCCGAGGTGCCCTGTGGCAACGCCGCCGCACAGGTTTTCGAGAAGGCGGGCGTGACCCCTTCGGTCGACAGCTACGAGCCGGATGTCAAGTCGGTCCTGACCAAGGTCGAGCTGGGCGAGGTCGATGCCGGGTTGGTCTACCAGTCCGACGTCGTCGCCTCCGGGGACAAGATCGCCTCGATCGAGATCCCGGACGATGTCCAGTTCGTGAACACCTACCCGATCGTCCGGGTCAAGGATTCGGGCAACTCCGGGGGAGCCCAGGAGTTCATCGATCTGGTCCTGAGCGAGGCCGGCCAGGCTGAGCTCACGAAGTGGGGATTCCGGGCGCCCTGAAATCACCTGGCGGGCATTCGAATGAACTGACCCGCCAGTCGCGGCCACCGGTCGTCCTCACCTGGCCGGCGGCCGTCGCCGTTCTGTTTCTGTGCCTGCCGCTGCTCGCGGTGGTTCTGCGGGTGCCCTGGGGGTCGATCGGGGAGATCCTCACCCGCGAGCAGACTCTCCAGGCCCTGGCGCTGTCGCTCGGCACCGCCTCCATCGCGACTCTCGTATGCCTGCTGATCGGGGTTCCGCTGGCTTGGTGGCTCGACTGGCTCGGCCGCTCGCCCCGGACCCTGCCCTACCGGGTGATCCGGTCGCTGGTCCTGGTTCCCCTGGTTCTGCCTCCCGTGGTCGGCGGCGTCGCCCTGCTGATGCTGCTGGGGCGGCGCGGCGTGCTCGGTGGGCCGATCCATGACCTGACCGGCTTCTCGATCCCCTTCACCACCGCGGCGGTCGTGATCGCCCAGTCCTTCGTCGCGCTTCCGTTTCTGGTTCTGGCGGTGGAAGGCGCCCTGCGCTCGATCGACCGCAATCTCGACGAGGTCGCGCTCGATCTCGGGGCGACGCCGGCGGCGGCCTTCCTGCTGGTGATCCTGCCGATCGTCCGTCCGGCCGTGGTCTCCGGGGCGGTGCTCTGCTTCGCCCGCGCCCTGGGGGAGTTCGGCGCGACGATCACCCTCGCCGGCAACCTGCCCGGAGTGACCCAGACCATGCCGACGGCCACCTACATCACCATGCAGAGCGATCCGGAGGCCGCCCTGACCCTTTCACTGCTCCTCCTCCTCGTCGCGATCACCATCCTCGTAGCCCTCCGGGATCGCTGGACCAGAGGGGTCTTCACGTAGCTGGCGCGGTTCGACCGGGCGATCGGGGCGCCGCCAGGTCAGGCTCCCTCGTCGACGATCTCGGCTGGGGCCGGGGTGACCTTGGTGCGGGGCGAGCGGCGGGTCCTGCCCTCCACCCACTTGGCGAAACCGGCGAGGGTCAGGCAGAGGGCGATGTAGATCACCGCGGCGACCATGCCGGCCTGCAGGATCGGGCTGTCGTACTGGGCCTGGGTGCCGATCAGACGCGCGTAGTAGAGCAGCTCGTTGTAGGTGATGATGTAACCGAGGGCGGTGTCCTTGAGGGTCACCACGAGCTGCGCGATGATCACCGGAAGCATCGCCCGGACCGCCTGGGGCAGCACGACCAGTCGCATGACACCGATCTTCCTCAGGCCGATCGCGTAGGCGGCTTCGCTCTGTCCGCGCGGCACGGAATCCACGCCGGTCCGCAGGACCTCGGCCAGGACCGACCCGTTGTAGGCGGTCAGGGCGATCACGACCGCCCAGTAGCTCGGCACATGAACGCCGAACTCAGGAAAGCCGTAATAGAGAAGCATCATCAGGATCAGCACCGGAATCGCCCGGAGCAGTTCGATCACGGCGGTGGCCGGCAACCGGATCCAGCGGTGGTCGGAGACGCGGGCTATGCCGAGAGCGAGACCGGTGATGAGGCTGAGTACCGCGGCGGTGCCGAAAGCGGCCAGCGTCCGGCCGGTCGCTTCGGCGATCTGCCTCCAGACCGCGCCGTAGCTGAAGACCTCCCACTTGTCGGCGGAGAACTGCCCCATCACGATCATCCGGTAGATGACGAAACCGAGCAGGGCCGCCACCAGAAGCACGGTGAGCACACCGAGCACCCGGTTGCGGACGATGGCCCGCGGTCCGGCCACGTCGTAGAGGACGGAACTCACCGGGCCACCTTCCAACGGTTCTCGATGGTTCGCTGGATCGCCGACAGCACCAGCACCATCACCACGAAGATCGCGGCCACACAGAGCAACACGGCGAGAGCGTCCTCGCCCCGTTCACTGAGGTTGGCCCGGATCACGCCGAGTTCGGCGACCGAGAAGCCGGCCGCGACCGTCGTGTTCTTGAGCAGGGCGATCAGCACGCTCATCATCGGCGGGACCACCGATCGAAACGCCTGGGGAAGCACGACCAGGGTCATCACCTTGGTGAAGGGGAGGCCGATCGCCCGTGCTGCTTCGGCCTGCCCGGCGGGAACGGTGTTGATGCCGGCGCGGATCACCTCGGCGATGTATGTGGCTGTGTAGATGCCGAGGGCGCCGATCGCCAGCACCGTGAACCCGGGGGTCGGCAGGCCCAGGGCGGGATAGCCGAAGGCGAAGAAGAAGAAAATGACGGTGAGCGGCGTGTTGCGGATCAGGTTCACGTAGACCGCGCCGACCGCCCGCGCGATCGGAACGGGGGAGACCCGCATCGCGCCGACCACGAAGCCGAGCACGACGGCAAGCGCTCCCCCCGCGAAGAACAGCAGCAGCGTGTTGCGGAGCGCTTCGCCCCACAGATCGAGGTTGTCGGTGATGACGCCGGCACGCGGGCCGGCATCGTCGGAGGCGACGGAGGACTCCCCGGTTGACCGGTAGTTGTCGACTTCCGGCTGCGGGATCGTGACGCCGGTTGAACCGAGGTTGCTGTCGTAGATCTTCTGCCAGGTCCCGGGATGGTCCGTGAAAAGCCGGTTGATCCAGGAGCGCAGGGCGTCGTCTCCCTTGAGCAGGCCGACCCCGTAATTCTCTTCGGTGAACGGCTCGCCGACCACTTCCATCTCGTCCGGGTACAGGGCGGCGTAGCCGAGCAGGATCGGCTGGTCGGTGGTGACCGCGTCGACCTGTCCGTTTCGAAGCGCCTCGACGCAGGCCGAGTAGACGTCGAACTCGGTGGTCGGCACATCGGGGAACGCTTTCTTGATGTTCTGGATCGGCGCGGAACCGGTGGCGGAGCAGACCTTGGTGTCGGGGCCGAGATCCTTCTCGCTTCTGATCCCGCTTCCCCTCGGGACCAACAGGCTCTGGCCGGTGGTCAGGTAGGGGCCGGCGAAGTCGATCTGCTTCTTGCGGGCACCGGTGATCGAGTAGGTGCCGACGTAGTAGTCGATGTCGCCGTTCTTGATCGCCTGCTCCCGGTTGGCCGAGGCGATCGCCTTGTAGGTGATCTGGTCCTCGGCGAAGCCGAGCGAGGCGGCGATCCAGCGGGCGATGTCGACATCGAACCCGGAGCGTTCCCCGGTCACGACATCGATCGCGCCCAGTCCGGGCTGGTCTTCCTTCACCCCGACGACCACGCCGTCGCGGTCCTTCATCCGGTCGTAGGTCGGGCTGCCCTGGAGCGTGACGTCCTGGTTGACCGGAAAGAGGGGCTGAACGTCGGCGGCAGCCGGAACGGCGGCCAGCGTGGCCAGCAGCATGATGGCGCCCGCGAGGGCCGCGATCAGCCGGCGCATCAGTGAGCGGTGAGCAGCTTCGAGAGGAAGTCTTTGGCGCGGTCGCTGCCGGGGTTCGTGAAGAACTGCTCCGGCTCGGCCTCTTCGACGATCTGTCCGTCGGCCATGAAGACCACGCGGTCGGCCGCCTGCCGGGCGAAGCCCATCTCGTGGGTCACGACGATCATCGTCATGCCCTCACGGGCCAGATCGATCAGGGCATCGAGCACCTCGGTGATCATCTCCGGATCGAGGGCGCTGGTCGGTTCGTCGAACAGCATCACCTTCGGTTTCATCGCCAGGGCCCGTGCGATCGCGACCCGCTGCTGCTGCCCGCCCGAGAGCTCGGCCGGGAGCTTGTCCGCCTGCTGGCCGACACCGACCCGGTCGAGATGGGTCATCGCCAGCTCGTCGGCCTCTTTCTTCTTCATCCCCTTCACGTTGATCGGCCCGAGGGTGACGTTCTCGAGGATGGTCAGATGGGCGAAGAGGTTGAAGGACTGGAAGACCATGCCGACGTCCGCGCGCAGCTCGGCCAACGCGCGTCCTTCCTTCGGCAGTTCCTTCCCGTCGATGGTGATCGACCCGCTGGTGATCGTCTCGAGCCGGTTGATCGAGCGGCAGAGAGTCGACTTGCCGGAGCCGGAGGGTCCGATCAACACGACGACCTCGCCGCGATTGACGGTGAGATCGACGTTCTTCAGAGCGAGGAAATCGCCGTAATGCTTCTGGACGTCCCGGACCACGACCAGTGGTTCCCCAACTTCAGCCAGGGGCCTCTCCGGCCCGGCGTTCCCCTCCTCAGGCATGACCATGGCGGAACCTTATGCCTCCGCCACGGACGAGGGAAGCTCCGTCGTCCCGATTTGCGTTGGCCCTACTTATCGAGTGTGCCGGACCGTCTGGCCCCGAACCCGATGAGAGCCAGGCCGAACACCAGAATCGCCAGCCAGATCGTCAATTCAACCGCACCCAGATTCGCTCCGGCCACGGCACCGAGCGCAATCAACAGCCCAAACATCACCACGATCAGGGTAAGCGAGGACTTTGCAGCCACAGACAGTTTCATCAGCCAGATTCCTTTCTTTGACGACGAACCTCGATTCCGACACTCTACTTCTCGCATCGTCGGTATCCGGGCTCCTGCTCATCGAGGGTCGTCGGTACGAACCGTGCCACCCAGGTCAAGAGGGTGATCACCGCAGGCGACCAGGCAGATCGCCATCCCGTTCATGGAGACGCTCCCTACCGTCA
>JBEBXB010000111.1:0-7151 GCA_040391885.1 Conexibacter woesei
GGTGCGTTGGCTCAGGTTTTGGCTGGGGTGCGGCGGGTCTTGTCTTGTAGGCGGCGGCAGGCTTCAAGGGCATCCCATCCGGGGCCTCCGGCGGTGAGCTTCGTGGGGTCGCCGAAGACCTTGCCCTTGGCGAGCTCCTTGCGGAGATCCCGACCGAGGACGACCGCCGCGGCCTCCATCCCGCCGGCCATCGCGCCGACGATGCCGTGCCCGCGGCGGGTGCTGACCCCGGCCAGGGTCAGGCCCTCAATCGGAGTGCGGTAGCCGGGACGGAGCGGGCCGAACTGATCGGTCGCGAGCTCGATCCCGTAACAGGAGCCATCGCTGGACAGCGTGTACCTGGTCTGGGTCAGCGGGCTGGCAGCCTCCTTCCAGAGGATGTGCTCCCGCAACGGCCCCAGGACCCGTTCGGCGCCGTCGATCAGCCGGTCGCTCACTTCCTCCTTCGTCCGCCGGTAGCCGGGCTGACGGCTGTACTTCAGATCCGAGCCCGGATCCACACCCCAGGCCTCCGGGTCGGGGGTGGCCCAGGTCATCAACTCCAGGGTCGAGCAGCCCGGGGGCGCGTGATGATCCCCGTCGGGATCCTTGGCCGACGCGGAGGAGACGTAGATCGGCGGTTCGGGGTCGAGCTCACCGGCCGCGACCAAGTCGTAGTAGCGCTCGCTGTCGTAGCGGGGATGGATCCAGAAGTTGGTCGCCGGCATGCGGTCGGCGATGTCGAAGTCCACTCCCAGGTAGACGGTCACCAGAGGCGTCGCCATGCGGTATCCGGCGACCTGCTCCCGGAGGTCCGTCGGAACCGACTCCGGATCCAGCATCTGACCGAAGGTTCGTTTGATGTCACCGGTGGCCACGACCGCCCCGGCCTCGATCCGTTCGCCGTCGGCCAGGGTCACGCCGGTCACGGTCCAGTCGGCTTCCCCGTCGCCCGGTTCGCTGCCGCCCGTTTGAATCCGAGTCGTTTCGATCCGGGTGACCTCGGCGTGGGTGCGAACCCGGCCGCCGTTGCTGTGGATCACGTCGACCAGGTGGGCGGCGAGAACCTGGCCTCCGCCGGAGACGTAAAAGGCCCCTTCCTGCAGATAGTGGTCGATCAGACCGGCGTGGAGTCCGACCGGTGTGCGGGAAGGCGGGGTGGCGTAATCGCCCGCCTGCCCGGTGAGCACCGCCCGGGAGCGCTCGCCGAGTCCGCACTCGTCGAAGAGCTCGGTCAGCGGCCGCATGGCCCAGGCGACCACGGTCGGCGCCAGCTCGAGGTATCGCTGAAGGTCCGTATCGGCGTCCGGGACACCGGCGATGCGCATCTCGTCGATGACCGAACGCAAGATGCCCGTGGCCTGGCGCAGACCGTCGATCTCGTCCGGGAATGTCTCGAACAGGCGATCCTCGTAGGCATCCCACCCCTTCGGGACCCGGAAGGTGAAGTCGGGAAAGACCAGCGTGTCGAACCCGTCGGGATCCAGCTCGGTGAACTCGACCCGGTCCTCCAGACCGATCCCGCGAAGCAGCTTGGCGATGTCACCGGTGCGTACCCCGCCGATGTAGTGGAGGCCGACGTCGAACTGCCACTCCTTCTTGCGACGGAAGGTCTGGGCGCATCCGCCGGCCACGTCGTACTGCTCGAGGACGAGTGTCCTCTGGCCGTTCGCGGCCAGATAGGCCGCGGCCGTGAGCCCGCTGAGGCCCGACCCGATCACGATCACATCCGGATTCGTCACTTCTGGGATATCGCCCATCTCCAACCTCCGCCTCGCCGTCTCCTATACTCATCAATGTGAGTATCCAACGATGCGAGTATATGGTCGGGCTCCCAGAAGGGCAAGCGTGGCCCTGAGACACGCGGTGCTCACCGCCCTGCTCGCGGGAGAGTCGACCGGCTACGACCTGTCCAAGCGATTCGATGCCTCCGTCGCCAATTTCTGGCCGGCCTCCCAGCAGCAGATCTACCGGGAGCTCGACCGGCTGCACCGCGAAGAGTTACTGGAAGTGACCGTCGTCGAGCAGGAAAAGCGCCCGAACAAACGAGTCTTCCGCCTGAACGAGCGCGGCCGCGGAGAGCTCGCCGGGTTCATCCGGGAGGAGACCAAACCGGCCACGGTGCGAGACGACCTCTTGGTCAAGGTCGCGGCGCTGAACGACGACAACGGGACGGAGATCGCCGCCGCGATCCGCCGGCGCCGGAGCTCCGCGGAGGAGAAGCTCGTGCTCTACGAACACCTTCAGGCGGCGGCACTCGACGGTTCTACCGAGACGGAGTTCCTGGAGCGGGGGCACGGTGCCGGCCTGTACCTCGCCCTCAAGCGAGGCCTCTCCTTCGAGCGGGAGAATCTCCGCTGGTACGACGAAGTGCTCGCCGTGGTCGCACCCGGCGCTACTTCGGCTGACCAGTAGTTTTCCATCAGGGAGTTCAGGCACCAGCCCTGCCGGCTGGTGAGGAAACGGCGCGGCCGAGACATGGAGGTTGAGTTGACGCGATCGGCGGTGTGCGGCCGAGGGAGAGGCTTGCTTCGCGCCCTGCTGGGTGTGCTCGGCGGCGTCGGAATCATGCTGATCGCCGGATTCCCGTCGGTCGCGGCGGCCCGACCGGCCGCGAACGTGATCCTGATCCAGACCGACGACATGACCCGCGCCCAGCTTCGCGCCAAGATCCGGTCGCGTGGACGATGGGGCCCGGCGATGCCCAACCTCCTCGCTCAGGTGGCCCGGCAGGGGGTCGAGTTGGATCGCTACTACTCGAGCCACCCTCTCTGCGGGCCGTCCCGGGCATCGCTGCTGAGCGGCCGGGCGACCCACAACCACGGCATGCTGATCAACGCCGCGCCTTACGGATATCCCGTGTGGCAGCGGGGTGGCTCCTTCACCGAGAACCTGCCCGTCTGGCTCCAGCGGAACGGGTACCGCACCGCTCACATCGGCAAGTACATGAACGGCTACGGGCGCGATCCGGAGAGCGAGGTTCCTCCGGGCTGGGAACGGTGGGTGTCCCCGGTGCGCGACGGCGGCGCCGGCTACTACGGGATCTCTCTCAATGTCGATGGCCGGATCACAGCCCCGATCAGCGACTGGAACCGCCGGGACCGGAAGAACTGCCGGCCCGTCTTCTATGCGCTGCCCCGGGCATGCCGTCATTCGACCGATGTCTACACCGGTTTCGCCCTGAAGGAGATCGGCAAGGCGGCCGCCGGAAAGCGTCCCTTCTACATGCAGCTGGACTACAACGCGCCCCACGACGACGGCCGGCTGGGGCCGGGCCCGACGCCTCCGACGCGGTTCCGGGCGCTGGCCAGGCGGGTCAAGCCGCCGCCTCGGCTCCGGGACCGGCCGTTCACCGGCACTCCGCCATGGTTCATCCGGCGGCAGGAGCCGCTCACGGGAATCATGAAGAACGAGATCCGAGCGCGCCACGCGGCGGAAGTGGTCGGCCTCCACGCGGTCGACGAGGGGATCGGGCGGATCCTGGCGAAGCTGCGCCGGCTCGGCCTGATGCGCAACACGTACGTCGTCTTCGTCTCCGACAACGGGATGTTCCACGGCGAACACCGGATCGCCTACGGCAAGTACCTGCCGCACGAACCGTCGACCCGACAGCCCTTCCTGGCCCGTGGGCCGGGGATTCCACGAGGCCGGAAGAGCGCCTCGCTGGGATCGAATCTCGATCTCGCCGGCACCGTGCTGGCGATGACGGGAAGCCGGGCCGGACGAGCGATCGACGGCCGCTCGCTCCTTCGGGATATTCGCCATCCCCGCAGAACCAGCCGTGTGCCGGTGCTGCTCGAAGGCTTCAACGGGCGGATCCCGTCCCAGCCCGAACCGTTCCTCGACGGGAACGGCGGTCAGAAACCGAATCAGGCCTTGGTCCTCGAGTACACGGGGCTGGTCGCCGGCCGCTGGAAGTACATCCGATACGGCTACGGAGACGAGGAGCTCTACGACCTCGAACGCGACCCTCGGGAGGAACGCAACCTGGCGCCGCGTGCCGACATGGCCCGAGTGATCACGTGGGGACGCCACCAGACGGACCGGCTGGCCGTCTGCGCAGGAGCTTCCTGCCGTGTGCCCGTGAACCCGCCCCGTCGCCCCTGATCACCGGAACCGAGGCTTTTCGGGGCGAATCCGCACCGGCCGGAACCGCCGATTTCCTTATGCTGGATCCAGCCGGGAGTTTCACGGCGGATTCGATGTCATAGATCAACGGAGAGGAACCCAGATGCCCACTTTCGTGATGCTGACCAACCTGACCGCCGAAGGCGTGAAGACCCTGAAGAACAACCCGGGCCGGGTGGCCGAGGTGAACCGCGAGGTCGAGGCGCTGGGAGCCAAGGTCGTCGCCCAGTACACGACGCTCGGTCAGTACGACTTCGTCACCGTGATCGACGCTCCCTCCGAGGAGCACATGGCCCGGGTCTCGATCGAGATGGGCTCCCGCGGCACCATGACCAGCCAGACCCTGACGGCGCTCTCCGCCGAGCGCCTCGCCGAAGTTCTTTGAACGGTTCACCCAACGGAGTACCGGGCGCGGCCAAGGCCGCGCCCGGCCCCCGGATACTCGTCCTCGGCGGCGGCGGTCGCGAGCACGCGATCGTCAAGGCGCTGGCTCGTTCGCCGCAGAGCCCGCAGCTGTTCTGCGCGCCGGGCAACCCCGGGATCGCCACCGACGCGACCTGCCTGCCCGAGCTGGATCCCTCCGATGTTCCCGCTGTGGTCACCGCCGCCCGGGAGCACGGGATCGATCTCGTCGTGGTCGGACCGGAGGCTCCCCTGGTCGCCGGAGTCGTCGACGGTCTGACCGAGGCCGGGATCGCCGCCTTCGGCCCCTCTGGTGCGGCCGCCCGGCTCGAGGGCTCGAAGACCTACGCGAAGGAAGCGATGGCGGACGCAGGGGTACCGACCGCCGGTTACGCGGTCCTGCGCGACCGCGAGGAAGCGCTCGCCGAGATCGCCAAGTCCGGATTTCCGCTGGTGCTCAAGGCCGACGGCCTCGCCGCCGGCAAGGGCGTGCTGATCTGCCAGAGCGAATCCGAGGCCCACGACGCGGTCGAGATTTTCTTCACCGAGGAGCGCTTCGGCCAGACCGAAGTGGTGCTCGAAGAGTTCCTCGAAGGGGAGGAGCTCTCCCTGCTGGCGATCTGCGACGGCGTCCGCGCGATCCCCCTGGCCCCCGCCCAGGACTACAAGCGGATCGGCGACGGGGACACGGGCCTCAACACGGGCGGCATGGGCAGCTACTCGCCGGTGGCGACCGTCAGCCCGGAGGAGCTCGCTTCCCTCAGCGCCGCCGTCCACCAGCCGATCGTCGATCTGATGGCGCGGCGAGGCACCCCCTTCCACGGCATCCTCTACGCCGGCCTGATGATGACCGCGGACGGCCCCAAGGTCCTCGAGTACAACACGCGCTTCGGGGACCCCGAGACCCAGGCGGTGCTGCCCCGCCTCCGGTCCGACCTGGTCGAGCTGTTCGGACTCGCCTGCCGGGAGGGCGGGCTTGCTGACGCGTCGATCGAGTTCAGCCCCGACTGGGCGGTGACCGTGGTGCTCGCCTCGGCGGGCTACCCGGAGTCGTCTTCCAAGGGCGACGTGATCACCGGGCTGGACCGCGCCGCCACCCTGGGCGAGGTGGTTCACTGCGGAACGGCCGAACGGGACGGCGAGATCGTGACCGCCGGCGGTCGGGTGCTCAACCTGACCGGGCTGGGCACCGACCCGGCAACCGCGCGCCAACGCGCTTACGATGCTGCTGAAGCCGTGAAGTTCGACGGCAGGCAGATGCGCAGTGACATCGCCGACCGGGCGGTCCAAAGAGCCCGAGAAACCCAGGACAAATGAGCGAAAATCAGGAGCCCCAGACCTTGGCCACAGTAGAAGAGCTTTTCGAGGAGATCGAAGTCGACCAGCCGCAAGTCGGGATCATCATGGGGTCGAAGAACGACAAGCCCAAGATGCAGCCCGCCGGTGCCGCGCTCGAGGATGCCGGGATCAGGTACGAGGTCCGGGTCATGTCGGCCCATCGCGATCCCGAGCTGGTCGTGGAGTACTGCAGTATCGCCCGTGAACGCGGCCTCAAGGTGATCATCGCCGGGGCCGGCATGTCCGCCGCCCTGCCCGGTGTCGCCGCCGCGCACACCGACCTCCCGGTGATCGGCGTGCCGATCCTCGGCAAGTCGCTCGGCGGGCTCGACGCCCTTCTCTCCGCGGTCCAGATGCCTCCGGGCGTACCGGTCGCGTGCGTGGCGATCGACGGCGCCAAGAACGCCGGCGTGCTCGCCGCACGCATCATGAACGTCTGACCCGGCCTCCGGCCGACCCCGAAGAACCCCGAGAGGAATCGATGATCGAGCGTTACACCCGTGCCGAGATGGGCGCTGTCTGGACCCCGCAGGCCAAGATGGAAGGCTGGCTCGCCGTCGAGCTGGCCGCGACAGAGGCCTGGGCGGCGGAAGGCGTCGTCCCCGCGGATGACGCCGCCGCCTGCCGTGAGAAGGCCGGCTTCACGGTCGAGGCGGTCAACGCCCGGGAGGAGATCACCAATCACGACGTCGCCGCCTTCGTCGACGTCGTCGCCGGCTCGGTCGGCGAGTCCGGCCGGTGGATCCATTACGGCCTGACCTCCTCAGACGTGCTCGACACGGCGCTGGCAACCCAGCTGGTTCGTGCCGGGAAGATCCTGGTCGAAGGGGCCGCCGCCTACCGCGACGCCCTGATCGAACGGGCCTTCGAGTTCCGCGACACGCTCTGCATCGGCCGCACCCACGGCATCCACGCCGAACCGACCACCTTCGGGCTGCGCCTCGCCGGCTTCGCCTTCGAGGCCGACCGCAACGTGAAACGGCTGGAGGCGGCAGCGGCCCAGGTGGCCAAGGGCAAGCTCTCCGGTGCCGTCGGCACCTACGCCTCGGTCCCGCCGGTCATCGAACGGCGCGTCATGGAAGCGCTCGGTCTGGAGCGCGAGGAGATCGCCACCCAGGTCGTGCCGCGTGACCGCCACGCCGAGTTCCTCTCCGCGATCGCCCTGGCCGGGGCCGGGATCGAACGGTTCGCGACCGAGGTGCGTCACCTGCAGCGGACCGAGGTCCGCGAGGCCGAGGAGCCCTTCGCAACCGGCCAGCAGAAGGGTTCGTCGGCGATGCCGCACAAGCGCAACCCGATCCGGA
>JBEBXB010000112.1:0-7149 GCA_040391885.1 Conexibacter woesei
GACAGCAGCAGCATGCCCTTGAAGTCGAAGCGCTCGGTGACGCTGGGCTCGTCCCTGGGGAGCGCACGGTAGGCGTAGATCAGCGCGCCGACGCCGATCGGCAGGTTGATCAGGAAGATCCAGTGCCAGGAGGCGATCTCGATTAGCCAGCCACCGAGGATCGGGCCCATGATCGGGCCGAGGAGCATCGGGATGCCGAGCAATGCCATGAGTCGTCCGATGCGGTCGGGGCCGGCTGCTCGCGTGATGATCGTCATGCCCAGCGGCATCAGCATGCCGCCACCCAGCCCCTGCAGGACGCGGAACCCGATCAGCATCTCGATTGACGTCGCCACCGCACATAGGACGGAACCGACTGTGAACAGGAACAACGCGGCGAGGTAGAGCCTCTTGGTGCCGAACCTGTCCGCGGCCCAGCCGGTTATCGGGATGACGGTCGCAAGCGCCAGTGTGTAGGCGGTCATGGTCCACGCCACGGTCGCGTAGGTCACCCCGAACTCGGACTGGAAGGTGGGCAGCGCGACGCTGACGACGGTGATGTCGAGAATCGACATGATTGCGCCGAGGACGACGACACCGGCGATCTTCAGGACTGCGCCGTCGATCTTTTCGGGGTACTTCGGTTCGGGGGTGGCGGTGGTCAACAGTGGTTCTCCTGATCGGTACGCGGGCGAAGGATGTCGCCGGCGAGGATGTCGGTCAACGCGCGATGAAGGTTGTCGCGCTGTTCCGGGGGTAGTTCGGCCAACAAGGCCTTGACGGCCGTTCGATGGGCCGCGAAGTGATTGGTGCGGAGCCGCTCGCCCTCCGGGGTGAGGGAGACGAGCTTGACTCGTCGATCCTCAGGACATTCCCGCCGCTCGACGATGTTCAGTTTGAGAAGCTGATCGACGTTGCGACCGGTCGCGGCGACCGACAGGTTGAGCACCGTGGCGATCGCATGGATCGGCATGGGCTCCCCCGTCCTGGCCAGCAGGAACAACATGCGCACCTGCGAGAACGAGAGATCGAGGTCGATCAACGCGTCCATTCCGTCGGTCTCGTACGACTCCATCAAGCGCGTCATGAACGTCTCGAGCGCGTCGTGGAGGTCGTCCGAATCGATTGCCATCGCGCAATAGTAAAGCAAACGCAAGCTTCAAAGCTGCGCGATAGCTGACCCCCCGGCGCTGAAAACCATCGACAGGTCGAGTGTCGACCAAGCCCAGGACAGACCCCTTCGGAGCTGGGGCTTGGCTCCATGCGCGGATCCTTCGGGTCCGTCGCCCGGGACCGTTCGCTGACCCGGGTCGTGACGGTTCAGGTAGCGTGACCAGGCGAATGGGACGGGGGAGGATGTCAACGCACACTGGGGGCCGGAGGCTCCGTTTGATCCTGGTCGTGGCCGCCGGCCTGGCCTGGCTGTCGGCTTTGGCGCTGGCTCCTGCCACGGGAGCCCAGGAGCTGGTTCGGATCGCTGTTCCGAGCAAGCACATCGACTCGGAGACGCTCGTTCTGAATGACCGGCAGCCGGGCGAAGCCCCGGGTCAGTTGATGGCGAACGTGCTGCTCCCGGACGGTTACACGCCCACGCAGCGTTACCCGCTGCTGCTGCTGCTTCACGGCGGTTCCGGCAGCTCCCACTCCTGGGTCGACCCGAGGCTGGGCGACATCCGTGAGACGGCGAAGGGGCTGAACGCGGTGATAGTGATGCCGGACGGCGGACAGAGCTTCTACGCCGATTGGTGGAACGGCGGTCTGCGCGACAACCCCGGCTGGGAAACCTGGATGCGCGAAGAGCTTCTGCTCGAGATCGAACGTAAGTTCAGCATCCGGCCGGAGCGCCGGTTCCACGCGGTCGCCGGCCTCTCGATGGGGGGATACGGGACCTGGCTGATGGCCGGGATGCTGCCCGGCTACTTCGGGACCGCGGTGCCACTTTCGTCCTTCGCTTCGACCCGGGGAGCTTTGGCGGTAGTCGCCTTTCGCCAGGCCGCCGGCGTACCCTACGAGACCGTCTACGGGCCGCCCGAAGGGTTTTACGCCGAAGGTCACGATCCAGTGGCGCTCGCGTCGAATTACTCCCTGACCCGCCTCGACGTCCGGACCGGCGACGGCCGGCCCGACCCGACGGTGCGGCCAGGAGACATAGGCGACAACTTCAGCCTTGTCCTGGAGGGGCAGCTCAAGCTTCAGAACGACGAGGCGGTCGCGGCGATCGAAGCGGCGGGCTCGAAGACGATCGATTACGCGGTCCACAAGGGAAGCCACTCCTGGGAGTACTGGCGCCATGACCTCAAAGCTTCGATCGAGAAGGGGCTTTTCCGCCCGGTCGTCGAGCGACCCAGTCAGTGGACATACAAGACGGCTTCGGCCCGGGGCAAGGCTTGGGACATCGAGTTCCAACGAAGCCCGGCCCCGACCGATCTCTCTGTCTTCAATCGCAACGGCCAGGTGCTCACCGTGTCGGGGTCGGGTCGCATCTCGCTTTCCGACGAGCGGGGCTGCCGGTTCGGCGGCGAGCTCCCGTTGACATGGACGATCCCCGCCCGGACCTGCCGCACCCTGAAGGTCTCGGTGAAAGGCAAGCTCCGGCGGGGCCGGGCATCCCGGGTGACGGTCGCCGTCAAGGCCCGGCGGGACTCGGACCGGAAGTTCGTGCCGGTCGCCGCGGCCCGGGCACGACTCGCCGGCCGGGCGGTGCGCACCAACGCCCGGGGCAAGGCGAAGTTCAAGGTCCGCTCGAGGCGCTCCGGCAAGCTCCGCCTGGTCGTGAGGAAGGCCGGTTTCCGCCCAGCCACCAAACGGATCCGCGTCCGCCGCTGACCCACGTTACTTGACACGCGTCAACTTCTTGTTATGGTCCCGGCATGACCAGGGAGACGAGGACCGCCACAGGAACCATCCGTTCGATCCGTAGCCTGGGGCTCGCCGCAGCCTCGCTGTCGCTCGCCCTGGCGTTGCTTGCCGGGATGGCCGGTTCGGCCCTCGGCGGACCGCGAACCCTTTACGTGGCCAACGGGCTTTCCACAGCACCGGGCGTGCTGCCACAGTTCAGCCTGAACCTGCCGAACGGTAAGCCGACCTTGATGGACCTGCCGCCGGTCGAGGCCGGAGACAGCCCGCAACACGTCGCCCTCACCCCGGACGGACGGTTCGCCTACGCGAGCTCCGCGGCCGGCGGTGAAGTCCGGGCCTACACCGTCGGCGCCGACGGAGGGCTGACTCCGCATTCCACCCCCTCCGTTCCGGCCGGCATCGGCGCTCACGGAATGGTGGTCAGCCCGGACGGCCGGTCCGCGTACGTCGGCAACCAGGAGCCGGGGACGGTAAGCCAGTTCGACCTCGCCCCCGACGGAACGATCAGCCCCAAGCCCGTCCCGACGATCGATTCGGGACCGGGCGCCACCGGTGTCGCGGTCGCGGCCGACGGACGATCGCTCTACGTCACGAACCTGAACGACTCCTCGGTCAGCCAGTTCAAGATCAACCGGAAGACCGGCCAGCTCACCCGCCTCTCCCCCGCGACGGTCCGGACCCCGCTGCTGCCGAGCGGGCTCGCGGGCACCCCGGACGGACGGTCTCTGTACGTCGTCGCGCTCTCCGGCAACATCGCCCAGTTCACGATCGGCAAGAGCGGGAGGCTCACCCCCAAGAAGCCGCGGGTGCTTCGAATCGGCATCGGGCTGGGTGCGGACGGGGTCGCGATCGATGCCCGCGGCAGATATCTGTATGTGCCGAACGCCGGCGTCAACACGATCTCCCAGCTGACCATCGACCCCCGCAACGGGCGGCTGGCGCGGATGAAGCCGGCCCAGGTCCGGACGGGCGCGCGGCCCGAGGGAGTGGCGATCGCACCGAACGGCCGTGCCCTCTACGTCGCGAACGCCGGCGACGACGAGATCCGGTGGCTCTCGATCCGCAAAGACGGCCGGCTCGCCGGCATGAACCGGGCCCCGATCCCCGCATCTCCCGGTCCCCACGGCCTGGTGGTCAGCCCGGACCAGAGCCCGGTCGCCCGCCTCGCCCGTCCCGCCCCCGGGAGGGTCGGCGACACGGTCAGGTTCGACGCGTCGAGATCCCGTGACTCCGACGGCCGGGTGGCCCGGTACCGGTGGAGCTTCGGGGACGGCAAGCGGAAGGTCACCGCGACGCCCCGGCCGAAGCACCGGTACCGGAAGCCCGGCGTTTACCGGGTCCGGGTCACCGTGGTCGACGACGAAGGCTGCTCGAAGCAGATGGTCTACACCGGCCAGACCGCCCTATGCAGCGGCGGCAACTCAACCGCCCGGACCAAGGTCCGCGTCGGGAGGCACTGACCTTGGTCCGGGCGGCACCGGTCGCGCAGGGGGTTTCCAGAAGTTAGGCTGGCGGGGATGAGGATCCTCTACGGCGTCAACGGGGAGGGGATGGGCCACGCGACCCGCTCGGAGGTGGTCATCGGATCCCTGCTGGCCGAACACGACGTAGGCCCTGATCGCCAACGTTCTCGGGTTCACCGACCAGCGGACCAACCCGACCTGACCGGAAAACACCCTCGGACTCTCACCCGTCCCGGCCGCGACATCCCTGGCGGGTTCCACTTGCAGCCGGGACCCGGCGCCATTACGGTGATCACACCACCGGACCGGGGAGTGCACGATGCATCTGAAGCGACCGAAGATCAGCTACGCGAACGTCGTTTCGACGCTGGCGCTGTTCATCGCGCTCGGTGGCACCGCTGTTGCGACCGGCGTAATCGACGGCAAGAAGATCAAGCGTGGCTCGATCACCGGCAAGCAGATCAAGAAGCGCTCCGTTCCGGGCGCAGACCTGAAACCGAACTCGGTCAGGGGCAGGCAGATCCTGGAGACGAGTCTCGGTCGGGTTCCGTCATCCGTTCGGGCCGGTTCAGCCGGTTTCGCCGAAGTTGCCGCAAGGGCAGAGAGCTCGGCGGTCGCCGATCAGGCCGACGGACTGAGCAGCGCCTTGATCGCGAGCCTGACCGACACCTGCCCGGCGGGAACGGTGCCGTATGCGGGCGCCTGTCTCGACAGTTCCGCCCGCGGGCCATCCACCTGGCCGACCGCAGCAAAGACCTGTGGCGATGCCGGCGGACGCCTGCCGGGGCTCGCGGAACTTGAAGGCTTTCGCCAGCAGCCCGGCGTGACACTCGACGGGACGGAACACACCGCGGCCTACCTAGACCTGAACGGGCTGGCCTCGGGCGGCGAGATGACGGTGGGGATCACGGACAGCGGCTCTCTTTCCCCTGGCCTCATCTACGGGACGAGCAACGCCAGGTTCCGCTGCGCTTTTCCTGCCACCAATCAGTGACGCTCCGCCAACCAGTGACGCTTTGGTCGCAGTGACCCTCCGGCCGGCTACGGATTCATCTCGTAACCGCCGGCGAGAGCCCTCGTCTTGGCCCACACGGATTCGAATCGCTCCTGGTCGACGACCGGTTTCGTAATCGCGCCCCTCGCCCATTCGCCCTGGGCTTCGGTGGCCGAAGTCTTGCCGTGAAGCTCGGCCGCATAGCTCGAGAAATCACGGATCAGCACGTCGAAGATCTGGTCCAGCGTGTCTTCGGGCAGCCCGATCTCGGCGGCCTGCTCGCAGATCAGCTGTCCGTACGGGATCAGCGTGAACAGTTCACCGAGGGTGAGCAGGAAGTCGAGGTCCTTCTGCTGGTTCTCATCCGGCCCCGCTTCGACCAGGAACCCCTTGAAGGATTCGGCCAGTTCCATGAACTTCGCCACGTTGGGCACGTGCCTGAATGGTTCGTATGACCGCTCCCACGGACTGAACCGGATCTTCCCGAGTCCCCGTGCGGGTCCCTGGCGGAAGAGGAAGTCGTCATCACCCGGTTCCTGGTTCCGCGCCGGCGTTTCCAGGTCGGGGTCCGGGTTGAACAGGTACGCGGCCATGAACTTGAGGACGAGCGCCATGTTCACGTGAACGGTGCCCTCAAGCTTGGGCAGCGCCCGGATGTCGCGGGCTGCCATCTCGAACCACATGTCCCGCTCGAACCCCTTGGCGGCGATGACGTCCCAGAGCAGGTCGATCACCTTCTCGCCTTCGGTGGTCACCTTCATCTTCGTCAGCGGATTGAAGAGCAGATAGCGGCGGTCTTCCGGCGAGGCGGTCCGGAAGTAATCGACGGCACGCCACGCGAAGAGCTTCATCGCGACGGTGCGGGCGAAGGCGTCGGTGAAGGCCTGCTTCACCTGTGGGAAGTCGGTCACCTTCATGTCGTAGAGCACCCGGCTGTCGGCGTGGGTGATCGCTTCCCAGAAGGCGTGTTCGCAGATCCCGATCGAAGCGAATCCGAGATTGAACTTGCCGATGTTCACCGTGTTCAGGGCGGCATCGAACGCGCCCGGCCCGGTGTGCAGAACGTCGTCCGGGTTAACCGGATACCCGTTCAGGTTGAACTGGGAGACGTAACTCTGGGAGTTGACGACATTGCGGACCAGCTCGTACTTCTCATGTTTCGAGTCGGCCGCAAAGAAGGCGTAACCATCCGGCCCCTCGATCCCCTCGACCCGGCCGAAGACGGAAACCATCGCCGCTTCGTTGCCGTTGCCGATGTAGTACTTGCCGCCGGTCGCCGTGTAGGCCGTTCCCGCTTCCTCATCTCCGGTGGAGGTGAGGACCATGTCGGTCGAGTAGATGTCGGCTCCGTGCGGACGTTCGGAGAGCCCGAAAGCGAAGATCGACCCTTCGGCCAGCTCCTTTGCCGCCCTGGTACGAGCTGCTTCGTTGTCGGACTGGAAGATCGGGCCAAGCCCGAGGATCGAGACCTGCCACGTGTACCAGTACGGCAACCCGTAGAAACCGAGCAGCTCGTTCAGTTCGCAGATCCGGGTTGTGTCCCAGCGCTTCCCGGAATCCCCACCGGAGTCCCGGGCAGGGGTCAGGAAGTTGCTGAAGATCTCCAGCTCGGCTTGCTTCTCCAGGAACTCCGAGTACCACTTGTTCTCGCGGTCGTCGTCCTTGAGCTGTTTCAGGCCGCGGTCCTCGAACCACTCGATCAATCCCCGAAGCCGCTCCTGATCCGCCTGGTCCAGATGCGGCGCAGACCACGCTTTCGGATTGAGGATCAGACCGTCCCCGGGAGTCCCAGGTCGAATCTTGCCAACAGCCACTTCAGAACTCCGGCTCGCCTCCATGCGCGGATCCTACGCG
>JBEBXB010000113.1:0-7071 GCA_040391885.1 Conexibacter woesei
CGGGAGGTGATCCGCAGGTAGTCGATCACCTCGGCCTTGCCGGCGATGAAGCCACCGCAGGAGGCGAGGCTCTTGGAGAAGGTCCCCATCCGCAGGTCGACCTCGTCCTCGAGCCCGTATAGCTCGGTCGCGCCGGCCCCGCGGGCCCCGAGCACGCCGACCCCGTGGGCCTCGTCCACGAGGATGCGGGCCCCGTAATGCTTCGTGAGCTCGACCACCCGGGGCAGATCGGGCAGGTCGCCTTCCATCGAGTAGACGCCGTCGACCACGACCAGCACCCCGCCACCGTCGCCGGCGGCGCGCTTGAGCATCTTCTCCAGCTTGTCGGTCTGGTTGTGCCGGAAGGGGCGGAGCTTCGCGCCGGAGAGCTTGCAGCCGTCGAGGATGGAGGCGTGATCGCCGGAATCGACGATCACGGTGTCGTCCGGGCCGAGGATGGCCTGCAGGCAGCCCAGGTTCGACTGGTAGCCGGTCGAGAACACGACGGCGTCCTCGGTGTTCATCCAGGCGGCGAGCTCCTCCTCCAGCTCGACATGGATGGGCGTGGTGCCGTTCAGCAGCCGTGACCCGGTGACCCCGGTGCCGTAGGTGTCGAGCGCCTCGCGAGCGGCCCGCTTGACGCGGTCGTCGCCGGTGAGCCCGAGGTAGTTGTTCGAGCCGAGCATGATGGTCTCGCGACCCTCCATCTCGACGACGGGGCCGGCCTGGGAGGTGAGCAGGCGGAAGTAGGGGTTGAGATCGGCGGCGTTCGCAGCTTCAAGCTGCTCGCGGCGCTCGTGGTTGCGGACCTTCTCGAACAGGTCGACAGGACTCGCGGCGGTTTCGGTCATGGCCCCAGTCTCGCAAATCGGGGCGGGGCGGACCGTGGATTGCCGCCACTTCCGGTCGCTGCTGTAACTTGCGACGGATGCCGAGTCTGGATATTCGCAGGGTTGAAAACAAGCGGGATCTGAAGAAGTTCGTCAAGGTCCCGTTCGCCGTCCATCGCGACCATCCGCAGTGGGTGCCACCGCTGATCATCGATCGCATGGAGTTCCTGAACCGATCGAAGAACCCGTACTTCGATCACGCCGAGGTCGAGCTTTGGATCGCCGAGCGCGACGGGGTGCCGGTCGGGCGTATCTCCGCCCAGATCGATGCCCGGTGGGACGAGTACCGCGGCGGCAACGACGGCCAGTTCGGGTTCTTCGAGACGATCGACGACGCCGAGGTCGCCAACGCCCTGCTCGACACCGGCAGCGAATGGCTGGCCGGCAAGGGCCGCGAACGAGTGGTCGGCCCTATGGACTTCACCACCAACGACGAGCTCGGGATCCAGATCGAAGGCTTCGACATCAAGCCGGTCATCCTCGAGAACTGCCACCAGCCCTACTTCCAGAAGCTGGTCGAAGGCAACGGGTTCACCAAGGCGATGGACCTGCTGATGTGGCATCTGGAGATGGGCAAGCTGGCCGACGGCCTCAAGTTCCATCCGGCGATCCACGAGGCCGCGCAGAAGAGCCTCGACGAGCACGGGATAACGATCCGGCCGATGCGCCGCAGCGACATGGCGGCGGAGATGGCCCGGTTCCACGAGGTCTACAACGAGGCCTGGGGCGACAACTGGGGCTTCGTGCCGATCACGGAGGAAGAGGTCGAGTTCCACGCCAAGGCGCTGAAGATGGTCCTCGACGAGGACTGGGCGATGATCGCCGAGAAGGCCGACGGCGAGGTGGTCGGGGCGGCCCTCACCCTGCCCGACATCAACCAGGTTCTGGCGAAGATGAAGGGCCGGGTCCTGCCCCTCGGTTGGCTCCACTTCCTGCGTGGACGGCGGAAGATCGACGTAGTCAGGATCCTCGCGCTCGGTGTGAAGAAGGCCTACCAGCACACGGGGGTGGCCGCCGCGCTCTACGTCAAGCACATGCAGAACACCGATCCGGACGGCGTGATGTCCGGCGAGGCGGGCTGGATCCTGGAGACGAACGAGGCGATGAACCGGGCCCTCGAAGGCATGGGCGGGAAGGTCAACAAGAAGTTCAGGATCTACGAGAAGCAGCTCTGACGCCGCAGCCCGAAACGCTCCGGCGGGGGCTGGCGCCTGCCGCTGCGCCGGGTTCCGACCTGTCGCCCCGCTAGTGTGCGGTTTGTGTTTGAGGAAGAGCTTGACGGAGAACTGATCTCGGAGGAGGACGTGGAGTCCGCCGAGGGCGGCGACGTCCGGGCCCTGCCCCGCGAGATTGAATCCCGGAGCCTGGTCCCGGCGATCCGCAACGAAGTCACGACGGCCGCGATCGCGGTGGCCGGCGGCGCCCTCGCCGGGGCGGCTACCGTCGCGGCCGTGCGCGCCGTCAGCGGGTCCGGCTCCTCGCGGCGTCGTCGCCGTAAGCTCGGCCGGCGGGCCCGTCCCGCCAACGTGGTCGCCTCGCGCTCCTTCCTGGTCGACGTACACGTCCTCGGCCGCTAGGCGGCCCTTGGAGTCCCTGGAGATCGCGGCCCGGTCGCGGTCGCCTCTGGTCCTTCCCCGGATGAACGGCGGGGATCGGGTCACCCGATCCCACGGCCCCTGGCTGGAGCGTCTGCTGGTCACCGGGCGCAGCGCCGTTCGCCTGCGGATCCGTCCCGACGGGGCCGCGGGGCGCCGGGGATCCCTCGAGGCCGGTTCCCGGTTCGTGCTCTCCGCCACGCCGGTCGACCCGGCGCGCCTCACCGGGCCGGGAGTCGATCGCCTCGCGGCCCCGGACGAATCGGACCTCCGTGAAGGCATCGCCCGGCTGAGTCACGCCTTCGGGCTCGACGACGACCTCGCCGGTTTCCGTGACGCTTGCCGGGACGATCCCCGGCTCGGCCCGGCCATCCGCCGGCGCCTGCCTCACCGGCCGCTGCGGCGCGCCGACCCCTGGGAGGCCCTGCTGTGGGCGATCACCGAGCAGCTGATCGAGTACCGCCGGGCGGCGGCGATCCAACGTCGGATGATCCGAAAGTGGGGGATCCGGCTGGGAGGTGACGGGCCGGTAGGCGACCGCCACGGCGGGCTCGTCAGCGTGCCCTCGCCCGAGGCGATCTCAGGGGTGGCGCCGGCCGAGCTCCAGGCCTGCGATCTCGGCGCCCGACGGGCGATCGCGACGGTCCGAGTGGCCTCTGAAGTGGCGGCAGGACGGATCGACCCTCGGGACCCGGCGGACGATCGCCGTCTACTCGCCATTCCCGACATCGGACCGTGGACGGTCGCCTGCCTGGCGTTGCGGGGCCGTGGGGAGCCAGACGCGCTCCTGGCCGGAGATTTGGCGCAGGTCAAGCTGGTCGGTCACCTGACCGGGCTGGGTCGGCTGGCGGAGGTGAGTGAGGTCGAGGCGTTCTACGAGAGCTACGCCCCATACCGCGGCATCGCGGGGGAGCTCATGGTCGCCGAGTACGGGAAAGCCGTCCACGGCCCCGGCAACCGGGCCCGCATCCGTCAGAACCTCCGCCGCGCCGCCTGAAACCTGGGCTGGCCCGGCGCAAAAAGCGTAGAAATCACCGCCGATGGTGAATCCTGCGCCTTTTGCGAAAGAGACTGGTCAGCCGGCGTCGATCGGGGCCGAGGGCAGGAAGTCGTTGGTCAGCGCGTCAACCGCGTGGGCGGGCGAGGCGAGCACTTCCTGCTTGACCATCCAGTTGATGAAGGCCTGCCACTTGGCGGTGTCCATGTACCCGAACGGTTGGTCCTTGCCTTCGAGGCCGCCCCGGCGGAGCAACGGCAGGGTTGCCTTGACCTGAGCCGCCGTCACCTTCGGTTTCAGGGCCGTGTTGGCGTCGAGCACGGCGGCGGTGGCCTTGCCCGGGTTGGAGACGGCCTCGGCGGTTCCCCGTGCGAGTGCGCTGATGAACAGCCTCACCGCGTCAGGATCCTCCTCGAGCCGGCTGCCCTTGGCGACCAGCACGAGCTCGCTGTAGCTGGGCACGCCGAGCTTGTCGACCGGGTTGATAACGGGGTTCTTGCCGGAGAGCTTGAGGTCGACCCCCTCGATGTTCCAGAGTGGCCCCAAGGTGGCCTGGGCACGCCCGGAGACGATCGAAGGCAGGAGGCCCTGCCCGACCGAGACCTGCTTGACGTCGTCTTCGGAAAGTCCGGCGCGAGCGAGGATCGTCTTCAGATACGCGTCCTGGTAGGAGATGCCGGCGGTGGAGATGGTCTTGCCCTTGAGGTCCTTGACCCGCTTGATCTTCGACTTCTTGAGCCAGATCATCGAAGTCAAGGGCTGGTCGACCAGGCTGCTGACGGCGACCACGTCGAGGCCCTGCTCGCGTGCGAGCAGCACCTCGGGCTCATAGGAGATAGCCACATCGGCCTTGCCGGCGGCGACCAGCTTGATCGGCAGAGACGGGTCGCTCGGAGCGCTCAGCGAGACATCGAGTCCGGCATCCTCGAAGTATCCCTCGTCCTCGGCGACGAGGAATCCGGCGTGATCGGGGTTCGGGTACCAGTCGAGCGCCACCGAGAAGGTCTCGCGGACCGGGCTGGAGTTGTCCTCGGACTTGGTGCCGCAGGCGGTGACGGTGATTGCGGCAACGAGGACAAGTGCGAAGAGCGAAAGTTTTCTCAAGGGGTCTCCAGGCTAGGGACAGAACCGGATCCGGAGCCTATCGCCAACGGATAACCCTTCGTTCCAGCAGCCCGAGCAGGCCGTAGAGCGTCATCGCGATGGCAGAGAGGATGGCCACCGAGGCGAACATGCGCGCCGTCATCAGCTGGGCGTTGTCCTGGAGCATCAAGTGACCGAGACCCTCGTCCGAACCGGCCCATTCGCCGAAGACCGCGCCGATCACGGCTACGGCTACCGCAATCCGGGAACCGCTGAAAGCCTGAGGCAGTGCGGCCGGGGCTTCGACCCGGAGGAAGACCTGGCGACGGCTCGCGTCCAGGGAACGCATCATCCGGACCGTGTCGGGATCGACGGAACGCAGACCGTCAAGCGTGTTGACGGCGATCGGGAAGAAGCAGATCAGAGCGATCACCGCCAGTTTCGGGCCGATCCCGTAGCCGAACCAGACGACCAGGATCGGCGCGATCACGATCACCGGGATCGTCTGGGAGGCGACGACCAGGGGGTAGCCCGCCCGGCGGACGAACCCGAAGCGGTGAAAGAGGATCGCGACGCCGATCCCCGCGGCCAGCGCCACGAAGAACCCGGCGACGATCTCGACCAGGGTCACCCGGGCGTTCTCGGCGAGCAGCGAACGGTCCTTCCAGAGCACGGTTGCGATCTCGGACGGGGAGGGGACGAGGAAGGGCTCGAGCCCGAAGGCGTCGGCCAGGAAGCCGGTGTCGGCGGCGAGTTGCCACAGGCCGATCAGCGCGGCGACGAGCAGCAGCGGTGGCAGCCATCGCTTCACGGTGTCGCCGCCGTTGCCGGTCCGTCGGGCGGGGTGGGGTCGAGGCGCAGCATCCCGAGCAGTTCCTCCCGTCGACGATTGAAGCCGGGGCTGGTGACCACCTGCCTGCGGTCGGCCGCTCCGGTCCTCGAGCCGGGCACCCACTCGACGATCCGCCCCGGCCGGGGGGAGATCACCGCGACTCGATCGGCCATGTAGAGGGCCTCCTCGATGTCGTGGGTGACCAGTAGGACGGTCCGTCCCTCCGCCCCCAGCAAGGGCAGAAGCCATTCTTGGAGCTGTCCCCGGGTGAGGGCGTCGAGAGCGGCGAAGGGCTCGTCGAGCAGGAGTATCTGCTTGCCGGACAGCAACGTCCGCAGAAAGGCGACCCGCTGGCGCATGCCACCGGAAAGCTCGTTCGGCAGGGACCGTTCGAAGCCGGCCAGGCCGAGCCGTCGGAAGAGGCGATCCGCCTCGGCCCGCGAGGCGCGGCGGGAGAGCCCCTGGTTGCGCAGGGCGAGGGCTGCGTTGTCGAGCGCCGAGTACCAGGGCAGGAGGCAGTCTTTCTGCGGCATCCAGGCACATTCCTCGAGTCGTCCCCGAGAGTCCTGGCGGCCCGCTACCGTGATCGTCCCCGAGTCCGGTGCGTCGAGGCCGGCGACCAGCTCCAGGAAGGTGGACTTGCCGCAACCCGAGGGACCGACGAGAGCGACGATCTCACCCGGGGCCGCTTCCAGGTCGATCCCGTCGAGGACCGTCAGCGGCCCGAAGGAGTGTCCGACCCCGAGGGCCGACAAGATCGCGGTCACAGGGCGGGAGTGTAGGCGTTGACTGCCACGGTCGCTACGATGCCGAATCCCGGACTCTCGACCTAAGCGGTCGGGAGAGTCGAGAGACATCCGGCCAGCCCTTTCGCCCAAATCCTCAAGTGGACATCTCCATTGCACTTTTCGGTCTCGGTATCGGGATCCTCGTCGGCATGACCGGCATGGGCGGCGGTGCGCTGATGACGCCGCTGCTGATCCTCATCTTCGGCGTCTCGCCGACCACCGCGATCGGGACCGACATCCTCTACGCCGCGATCACCAAGACGGTCGGCGGATGGCGGCACTACCGGATGAAGACGGTCAACCTCGGGCTCGTCTTCTGGCTGGCGGTGGGTTCGGTGCCGGCCGCCATCTTCGGAGTCCAGCTGATCTCCTGGCTGGAGACCAGGATCGGCGCGGCGAAGCTCGACTCCCTGGTCTACGCGGTGCTCGGCGGCACCCTGCTGATGGTCGGCGTGATCACCCTGGCCCGGGCCCTGATTCTCGCCCGCACCCTGAACGAGCGCGACAACTTCAAGATCGAGCGCCGGCACAAGGTGGCGGCGGTGATCATCGGTCTGACCACCGGTTTCGTGATCGGCGTGACATCGGCCGGCTCCGGAACGGTGATCGCGATCCTGCTGATCGCCGTTTTCCGGCTCACCCCGAAGCACGTCGTCGGCACCGACGTCTTTCACGCCGCGATCATCCTGTGGGCCGCCGGAATCGCCCACTTCGGACACGGAAACGTCGATCTCGGCCTGGTCGGGAACATCCTGATCGGATCGATACCCGGGGTGATGATCGGAGCGGCGCTGATGGACAAGGTGCCGCAGGACTCGATCCGCGTCGCTCTCGGGGTGGTCCTGATCGCCTCCGGGATCGCGACCGTGCAGAAGGGCGACCCGCTGGTCTGGCCGATCGCGGCGGT
>JBEBXB010000114.1:0-6988 GCA_040391885.1 Conexibacter woesei
GCCGCCTCACTGGGGATCGAGCGCCAGTCCCTCTACCACCGGTTGGGCCGGATCGAGGAGATCCTCGATGTCGACCTGAAGGACGGCGACACGGTGCTCGCCCTCCACCTGGCGGTCATGGTCCGCCGGCACCTCCACCGTTGACCTGGGCGGCGAGCCGCTCGACGACGTCCGGGTCCCGCAGGGTGCTGACGTCCCCGAGCGCCTTGCCGTCGGCGATGTCGCGGAGCAGGCGACGCATGATCTTGCCGGAACGGGTCTTCGGCAGGTCGTCGGCGAGGTGGATCGCCTTCGGCCGGGCCAGCTTGCCGATCCGGTCGGCCACATGTTCGCGCAGCTCGGCCTTGAACCCGTCCTCGTCGGCGACGTCGGCGGAGGGTGTCACGAAGGCGATGATCGCCTGGCCGGTGAACTCGTCGGGGGTGCCGATCACCGCCGCCTCGGCCACCGCGGGATGCGAGACGAGCGCGGACTCGACCTCCATCGTGGACAGTCGGTGCCCGGACACGTTGATCACGTCGTCGATCCGGCCGACCACCCAGAAGTAGCCGTCCTCGTCCCGTCGGGCGGCGTCGCCGACCAGGTAGGTCTCCTTCCCGAAACGGTCCCAGTACGTGGTCACGTAACGGTCCGGCTCGCGGAAGAGGGTACGGGCCATGCCGGGCCAGGGACGGGTCACGACCAGGGTGCCGCCACCCTCGGTCACCTCGTCGCCGTCGTTGTCGTAGATCGCCGCTTCGATGCCCGGCAGCGGCACGCTGGCGGACCCCGGCTTGGTCTTGGTGATGCCGGGTAGCGGGGAGATCATGATCCCGCCCGTCTCGGTCTGCCACCAGGTGTCGACGATCGGGCAGCGGCCGCCGCCGACATGCTCGTGGTACCAGACCCACGCGCGCGGATTGATCGGTTCGCCCACCGAGCCCAGCAGCCGCAGGCTGGAGAGGTCATGCTCGGCGAGCAGATCCTCGCCCCACTTCATGAACGACCGGATGACCGTCGGGGCGGTGTAGAGGATGGTCACGCCGTAACGCTCGACTATCTCCCACCACCGTTCCTTCGTCGGGTAGTCCGGGGCCCCTTCGTAGAGGACGGAGGTGATGCCGTTGGCCAACGACGCGTAGACGATGTAGGAGTGACCGGTGACCCATCCGATGTCGGCCGCGCACCAGTAGACGTCGTCGTCCTTGAGGTCGAACACCATGTGCTGGGTGGCGGTGATCTGGGTCAGGTAGCCGCCGGTGGTGTGGACGATCCCCTTCGGCTTCGCGGTCGATCCCGAGGTGTAGAGCAGGAAGAGCGGGTCTTCGGCATCCATCGGCTCCGGTGGGCAGTGGGGGTCCGCCGCAGCGACCGCGCTGCCGTAGTCGACATCCCGACCGGGGGTCATCGGGGCTTCGGTGCCACAGCGATCGACCACGATCACGTGCTTCAGCTCGGGCAGCTGGTCCAAGGCCGGATCGATCGCTTCCTTCATCGGCATCGGCTTGCCACGCCGCAGGGTCGCGTCGGCGGTGATCAGGGCCCGAGCTTCGGAGAACTCCATCCGCTCCCGGACGGACTCCGCGGAGAAGCCTCCGAAGACGACGTTGTGGACCGCGCCGATCCGGGCGCAGGCGAGCATCGCGACGGCCGCCTCGGGGACCATCGGCATGAAGATCCCGACGACATCGCCCTTGCCGATGCCGAGGTCCTTCAGCACGTTGGCGAGACGCTGGGTCTGGTCGAGCAGCCAGTCGTAGGTGATCGCGATCTGGCCTTGGCCGGTGGCGGGGTCGGCGTCCTCCGCCTCCCAGTAGTAGGCGACCTTGTCGCCATTGCCCGCTTCGACGTGACGGTCCAGGCAATTGGCGCTGACGTTCAGCCGGCCGCCTGCGAACCAGGTGGCGCGGGGAGGGTCTGTCCAGTCGAGGACGGAGTCCCAGGGCTCGATCCAGTCGAGCTTCTCGGCCCAGTCGGCCCACCAGCCTTCGGGGTCGGCCGCGGCTCTTTCGTAAATCGACGAGTCGTTGAACCGGGCGGACGCCGCGAAATCGGGCGGCGGGTCATAGGTGCTCTCGGTTCCAAGCAGAACGTCGAGTTCCGGCTCATCGGCCATGCTCACTCCTCCAGTCGGTTTCCTCCCGACCAATCTACCCAGGAAGGGAGCAAGCGCAACCGGAGGGAGGAGCTTCGGTCACCGGTACTGACGGCGTCCAGGAGCCGTCCCCGAGCGGGGATTTAGTACCGGTGACCGAAGTGGAGCACCCAGGCCCGGGCTCCGGAGAGGCCCTTCATGTGGCCGCGAATCACACCGACGTTGGCGTCGGTGAACTGGCGATCTAGGATCGCGCGGCGGTGGCCGGGTGAATTCATCCAGGCTTTGAAGATCGAGCGGACGTTGCCGAGGCTGCCGCTGCCCCAGGCGATGTTCTCGCCGGTGGTCCAGCCCCGCCGCGACCCGTAGCCGGACCGCTTGATCCAGTAGTCGAACTGCCGTCCGCAGGCGGTATGCGAGAAAGAGTTGCAGCGGATGATGTCGCGGGCCTTCCGCTTCGCGGACCAGGACAGCTTTGACTGTCGCTTGTACTTGCGCAGGCCCTTCCGCTTGCGGGCGTAGTCGACCAGGCAAAGCATCGACTTCCGGGCGCGCTTGATCTGGTTCGCGCCGCCGCTGGCGGTGCGGTCGGGGCAGACCTTGTTGGGCGCGATCAAACGAGTGCGGGCGTCGGCTTGACTGGTCGTCGAGAGCGGGGTCGGCAGGAAGCCGGTGGCCGAAAGCGTGAGGACGAGGAAAGCCAGTCCGCCGAGCAGACCGATGCGCGAGACTGTAGTGGCAGGTCTCAAATTCCCTCCGAAGGTGGTGTGAAGTGGCTAAATTCGATGTGGCTGACGCAAGGTCAACCGATCCAGGCGCTAACAAAACTAACACAAAACTCACAAAGGAGCGTGGAGGGGGCGAGGCGAGCATGCGCGACATACCCGAAGAGGAGTGGCGGGAACGACTGAGCCCGGAGGCTTTCGAGGTCACCCGGAAGGCGGCGACGGAGCGGCCGTTCACCGGCCAGTACCTCGACAACCACGAGGACGGCAGCTACCGGTGCGTCTGTTGCGGCGCCCAGCTCTTCTCGTCGGACGCGAAGTTCGAGTCCGGCTCAGGCTGGCCGAGCTTCACCGAACCGGCGAACCTCGAAGGGGTGGAGCTGCGAGAGGATCGGGCGCACGGCATGGTGCGGACGGAAGTCGTCTGCAGGAACTGTCACGCCCACCTCGGACACGTCTTCGACGACGGACCGGGCCCGACCGGCAAGCGGTATTGCATCAACGGCTGCGCCCTGGACTTCGAGCAGACCGGCGGATAGCCGGATGCCAGTCATGCAGACCGGCGATTAGCCGGATGCCAGTCCGGGGCTAGCTGCCGGAGGCGAGGAAGGCATAGCGCGTGGCGATCGCCACCGCCTGGGTCCGGGTGTCGACTCCCAGCTTCGCGACGATGTTGCGGACGTGGGTGTAGACGGTCGCCGGGCTTATCCCGATCTCCCTCGCAACCCCGTCGGCCCGCATCCCGACGGCCAGCAGGTCGAGGATCTGGCGCTCGCGGGGCGAGAGGCTGCGCAACCGGGCGAGCTCGTCGTCGTCGAGACGGGTCTGGCTGAGGCCGGGGAACCACTTCTTGCCGGCCATCACGCTGCGGATCGCGTCGCGGAGCTCCTGGGCCGAAGCCGACTTGACCAGGTACCCGGCGGCCCCGCAGTCGGCGGCCAGCGACGACACGTTCGGTTCGTTGTGGGCGGTGAAGATCACCACCCGGGTCTCGGGCCAAAGCTCGACGATGCGGGATGTGGCCGTGATGCCGTCGAGCTGGGGCATCTCGATGTCGATCAGCACCACGTCCGGCTTCCACTTGCGGGTGGCGCTGATCGCCGCCTGCCCGTCGGTCGCCTCACCGACGATCTCAACGTCCTCGATTTTCTCCAACCTCGCCCGGAGAGCCTCCCGCACGATCTCGTGGTCGTCGCAGATGAGGATCCGGATGGGTTCGCTCATCTCATCCGATGGTCGCGGGGGCGCCGTAGTCGCGTAGGACGTCGGGGATCAGGACGGTTCCGTCCTGACGCTGATGGATCTCGAGAAGCGCGATCAGGGTCCGCCCGACGGCGATCGCGGTGCCGTTCAGAGTGTTGACGAACTCCGGGTGGGCCTCCGGCTCGGGCCGGTAGCGGCAGTTGAGCCGGCGGGCCTGGAAGTCGGTGGTGTTGGAGCAGGAGGTCAGTTCCCGGTAGCGGTCCTGGCTCGGGATCCAGGCCTCGCAGTCGTACTTCTTCGCGGCCGAGCCGCCCAGGTCGCCGGCGGCGACGTTGACCACCCGATACGGCAAGCCGAGCTCGGTCAGCACCGACTCCTCGATCGCCAGGATCCGTTCGTGCTCGGCGATCGCGTCCTCGGGCTTGACGAACGAGAACATCTCGACCTTGTCGAACTGGTGGACGCGGAAGATCCCGTGGGTGTCACGGCCAGCGGCCCCGGCCTCACGGCGGAAGCAGCTGGAGAACCCGGCGTAACGGATCGGCAACTGGTCGGCATCGAGGATCTGGTCGGCGTGGAGCGAGGCCAGCGGGACCTCGGAGGTGCCCGCCAGAAACAGCTCGTCCTTGGAAAGCTCGTAGATCTGGTCGCGGTCGCCGGGCAGGAAGCCGGTGCCGAACAGCGCCTCTTCCCGGACCAGCACCGGCGGGATCACGGGCTCGTGTCCCTGCCCGCGCAGCTTCTCGAGCGCGTAGCGAACCAAGGCGAACTCGAGCATGACCAGATCACCCATCAGGTAGGCGAAGCGGGCTCCGGACACCCGGGCGGCCGCCTCCATCTCGATTCCGCTGCCGGCAAGCTCGAGGTGGTCCCGGACGGGAAAGTCGAACTGTGGGATCTCGCCGACTTCACGGACGAGCTCCGCGTCCTCGTCGGTGAAGCCGTCGGGGCTGGACGGGTCGGGCAGGTTCGGCAGATGCGCGGCGACTTCGTCCCGTCGGCTCTCGACCTGTTCCAGCTCGGCTTCGAGCTTTTCCAGCCCGGCCTTCAGTTCCCGGACGGCCGCGATCGCCTCGGAGGCATCCTCGCCGGCCTTCTTCGCGGCCCCGATCTGCTCTGAAGCCCGCTTGCGTTCCGAACGGGTCCCCTCGATCTCGGGGATCAGCTCGCGCCGTCGCTCGTCGAGCTCCAGCAGTTCATCGACCGAATCCGCGGCGCCGCGTCGGGCAAGCGCAGCTTTGACCCGCTCGGTCTCGGAGCGGATCAGTTTGAGGTCGAGCACGGCTCCCGCGGCTACTCTTCGCCGGCTTCTGAACCGGCGTACTTGGCCACGAAACTCGCGACTTCTTCGGCCTCGTCGCCGACGACGATGTTCTGCGGCATGATCGCCCCGGAAGCGCCGCCATTCTGAATGGCGAAGAGAGCCTCCGCGTGGGACAGGGTCCGCTGGTCGAGGTTGGGGCCCTGCACCCTGGTACCACGGTTGCCTGTGCCTTCGGCTCCAGCGGCGCTCAGGGTGTGACACCCGGCGCAGTTGGCTGCGAAGAGTTCGGCGCCGTTGTACTCGGGGGAGTTCTCGGAAACCGAGATCCCGTCCTCTCCGAACCCGCAGGCGGAGAGACCGAAGGCGATTGCGATGACTGTGGATGTAATGGCTACGGCACGCACGGCGAGGGCATCATATTGTCTGCGGCGGAGAATGGCTGTCCCCGATCCAAAAGAGTTTCGTCAAACGGTCGGTTTGCTGCCCACCGGAGTGACGGTCGTGTCGGCTTTCGGCGAGTCCGGCCCCGCCGGGGCGACCGCGTCCGCGGTCTGTTCGCTTTCGCTTGAGCCGATGATGATGCTGGTCTGCCTGGACCTCGAATCCCGCTCTCTGGCTGCCCTTCGGGAGGCCGGACGGTTCGGGATCTCGGTGCTCGGCGAGTCCCAGCGGGCGGCTGCGGAGATCTTCGCGACCAAGGCCTCGCAAGCGGAGAAATGGGAGTCGGTCGCGTGGCGGGAGCAGTCCGGGGTGCCGATTGTCGACCAGAGCCTGGCGCAGGTCGTCTGCTCGGTCGCCGAGGTGATTCCGGGCGGCGACCACGTGATCGTCACCGGTTTGGTCGAGGAAGTGGAAGCCGAATCGGGCGAGCCGCTGGTCTACCACGGGGGTCTTTTCCGGCGACTCGACATCGAGCCGGGCGGATGACCACCGACCGGACGACCTCCCACCGGTTGACGTGGCTCGACGTCTTCGCCGAGGAGGCTCTGGCCGGCAATCCTCTCGCCGTCGTTCACGGTGCGGACGGGCTCGACGATCCGACGATGCTGGCCTTCGCCCGCGAGACCGGCCTTTCCGAAACGACGTTCGTCCAAGAGCCCACCACGACCGCCGACTATCGCAACCGGATCTGGACCATCGCCGGTGAGGTTCCGTTCGCCGGTCATCCGTCGCTCGGGACCGCCGTCGCCGTCGCGATCGAGCGCGGGGTCGAGTCGGCGACGTTCACGCAGGAGACGGGGGTGGGGCTGCAGGACGTCGAGGTCGCCCGGACCGGCGACTCCGGCGTATGGCAGGCCTCGGTCCATCAGGAGACGGCGGACTTTGGCCCGACCTTCAAGCCGGGTCAGATCGCCCCGATCCTCGGGTTGGACGAAGCCGGCGTCGACTCCCGCTTCTCTAGCCAGGTGGTCTCGACCGGTTTCCCGACGCTGCTCGTCCCGGTGGCCGATCTCGAAGCGCTGTCCCGGTGTGAGCCGGACCCGGCCTTGATCGAGGATCTCGGGCTCGACGGGCGGACGAACCTTTATCCGTTCGTCTTCGACGTCCCGTCCCGGAATGCCCGGGCGCGTTGCTTCGCGATCGACGTCGGCGGTTTCGAGGATCCCGCCACCGGTTCGGCGGCGGGGCCGCTGGTCGCGTATCTGCAGGACATCCTCGACATCGATCGGATCACGGTCGACCAGGGTGTCGAGATGGGCCGTCCCGGCCGGATCGAGGCCC
>JBEBXB010000115.1:0-6924 GCA_040391885.1 Conexibacter woesei
ACGGGGCCGGGATCGAGCCGCTCCCGGTCGGGGTCCGTGACGCCCGCCGGATCCTCGGCAACGTCGCAAACGCCTCACCGGACCGGAACGCCGGGGATGGGGGCCGGCCCGGATCGACTGCCGCCGCCGGTTTACCCGCTACGACGGGTTCGTCCACCGAATCCGGACCGACCGTGCTCCGGTCGAAGTCGCTCTGGGTGGAGCTCGACCGCGGGGACGGTCCCGTGGACGTCCTGCGCGACATAGACCTGAAGCTGGGACGGGGCGAGCGGGTGGCCTTGATGGGTCGCAACGGAGCCGGCAAGTCCACGTTCCTGCGTACCGTCGCCGGTTTGATCGAGCCGGTCAAGGGATCCGCCTCCGCTCCCGAGGGGATCGCGCTGCTGACCCAGAACCCGGGTGACTTCCTGGCCCGGGAGAGGGTGGGGGACGAGCTTTCGGGGACGGTCGGGGAAGCCGCCCTGGCCGCGGTCTCGCTCTCCGTCGATCCGGATGCCGACCCCCGGGACCTTTCCGGCGGTGAGCGTCAGCGGCTCGCCCTGGCGATCGCGCTCGCCGGCCGCTTCGAAGGTGAGGACCTGCCCGGCCTGGTGGCGCTCGACGAACCGACGCGGGGGATGGACCGTCACCTGAAGGTGGAGCTGGCCGGTTTGGCATCGGATCTCGCCGCCCGTGGCGCGGGGGTGCTGATCGCCACCCACGACGTCGAGTTCGCGGCCACCTTCGCCGACCGTGTGATCCTCTTCGGCGACGGCGAGGTGATCGCCGACGCACCCGCTTCGATGGTCCTTTCGGGAGGCTGGTACTTCGCCACCGAGGTTGCCCGGGTGCTCGATCGACCGGGATTGATCACCGTCGACGACGGGATCGAGTGGCTGCGTCAGGGGGAGGGATGAGCTGGCAGATCGGCAGCTTCGTCGTCGTGACCCTGGCGCTCGGCGCCGGGCTGCTCTGGTACGAACGATCCCGGCCGCCGGCGCAGATCGTGGCCCTGGTCGCCGTGCTGGCGGCCCTGGCCGTCGCCGGGCGGATCCTGCTCGCCCCGATCCCGAACGTCGTCGCCACCACCGACATCGTCTTCTTCGCGGGCTACGTGCTCGGCCCGGCCCCCGGGTTCGCGGTCGGGGCGCTCGGCGGGTTGATCTCGAACTTCTGGCTCGGTCAGGGAGCGTGGACGCCGTGGCAGATGGTGGGCTGGGGGATGACCGGCATCGCCGGTGCAGCGCTCTGGAAGCTGACCCGCGGCCGGGCGAACCGGGTTACGCTTGCCGTGGTCTGCGGTGCCGCCGGACTCGTCTTCGGGGCCTGGATGAATCTGCAGACGATGGTGAGCTACGGCGGGGAGATGTCCCTGGACCGGTACCTTGCATTAGAGGTGAGAGCGATTCCCTTCGACTTGGCACATATGACCGGCAACATCGCCTTCGCCCTCGTGGCGGGACCGGCGATGATCTCGGCCCTGCGACGGTTCCGCGAAAGGTTCGAGTGGCGGCAGGCTTCCGAGGTCGCGGGCGTCGGATTGATCGCGCTGGCCGTCTGCGTCGCCGTCTTCGGGAGCTCCGCCATCGCCCCGCCCCGGGCGGACGCCGCCTATAAGAAAGAGGCGACCAAGGCCGCGACCTGGCTCAAGACCCAACAGAATTCCGATGGTGGCTTCCCCGGCTCCGTCGGTGGCGAATCGGCGTTCACCTTCACGGCCCGGTCGATGCTCGGCCTGGCCGCCGCCGGGATCAACCCGCTGGACGTGAAGACGGGCGGCAAGACTCCCTACGACTATCTCGTGGCCCACCGCAAGGGCATCGACAAGGCGAACGAGATCGCTTTGGCGATCCTCGCCCTGAAGACGGTGAGCAAGAACCCCCGCAAGTTCGAGGGCCGCAACCTGATGGATGCGCTCCACAAGCGCCAGGGGAACGGCTCCTTCGGAAACGACGTCAACGTCGCCGCCTGGTCGGCCCTGGCCTTCGATTCCGGTGGCGCCGACGGCGCGGCCAAGAAATCGGTCGATTGGCTCTACTCCGCCCAGAACCTCGATACCAACGGTGGTTTCGGCATCGCCAAGGGAGCCAGGAGCGACCCGGACTCGACCGGCACCGCCCTGATGGCCATCGGCGGCAAGAAGCGGATCCGTCACGCGATGGGCTACCTACGGGGCGCTCAGAAGGCCTCGGGCGGGTTCGTCAGCGGATCGACGGTGAACTCGCAATCGACGGGACTGGTGATCCAGGGCATGGTCGCGGCCGGCAAGGGCCCGCGGTTCCTGAAGTCCCACGGCAACACCGCCGCCGACTTCCTGCTCGCCCGACAGCGGACCGACGGATCCATCTGGTACTCGAAGGTCAGCGACCAGACCCGAGTGTGGGTGACCGCCGACGGGATCACCGCGCTGGCCGCGAAGCCGCTGCCGATCGCCGCGCCGCCGCGCGCTCCGAAGCCGAAGCCGGAGAAGGACACCAGCGACGACAACAGCACCGGTACCGACACCGGCACGGGGACCGGCAGCTCCACCTACAACCCCGGCCCCGGGTCGATCTCGAACCCGCCCTCGAGCGGCTCTTCGAGCAGCTCGAACTCGAATCGCGGCAAGTCCGGCAACAACCGCTCCACGCCGATTCCGGACGACTCGCCTCTGCCCGACGACGACCCCGTGATCCCGGAAGTCGTCCCCGTCACCCCGGTCGTCCCGAGCGATGCCGTGCTGGCCGCGTCCCAGGCCGGCCCTTCGCCGTCGCCGGTGATCGCGCTGTTGATCTGCCTCGTCGTCTCCGGCGGGCTCTGCGGCGGGACGATCTGGCTGACGCGACGATTCAAGTGGTAGGGATCTGAGGATGCTCAGCCGGTCAAACGCCCTCGAGGCGATCGCGGGGCAGCACTTCGAGGTCGTCGTGATCGGTGGTGGGATCACCGGGGTCGGGGTTGCCCTCGACGCCGCCTCCCGTGGGTACTCGGTGGCTCTGCTCGAGGGCCGCGATTACGCGATCGGCACCTCGTCTCGTTCCTCGAAGATGGTCCACGGCGGCCTCCGCTATCTGGAGAACTTCGATCTCGGCCTCGTCCGTGAGGCGCTCCTCGAGCGGCAGCTCCTGGTCGAGCTGGCGCCGCACCTCGTCTACCCGACGCCTTTCCTCGTCCCGAGCTTCGGCGACGAGAAGCCGGACCGCAAGGTCGGGCTCGGACTCAATGCCTACGACGTGCTCGCCGGCGTCGGTACCGGACGCCAGCGGCGGGAGGCCCGTTGGCGACGCCGACCGGCCGAGGCGGAGGAGTCGTGGTCCCCGGACCGTCATCGCACCATCGGCCGGGACGAGGTGTTGGAGCTGATCCCCGGTCTCGCCGATCGCGATCCCGAATCGGCATATCTCTTCTACGACTGCCAGACCGACGATGTCCGGCTCGTCCTCACCGTGCTCGGCGAGGCCCAGCGCTTCGGCGCGGTCTGCCTCAACCAGGCGCCGGTAACGGCGGTGACCGGCAAGAACGGGCGCGCCGACGGGGTCGAGTTCACGGATGGCCCCACCGGGGAGACCGTCAGGGTCGATGCCGACAACGTGGTCAACGCGACCGGGGTGTGGGCCGATCGGATCCGTCCCGGAGAGATCGAGCGGGAAGAGGACATCCCGAGGATCGCGCCCAGCCGGGGAACCCATCTCCTCTTCTCCACCGAGACCTTCGACATGGGCAAGGCCGCGGCGGTCGTGCCGGCGGGAGAAGGCCGGCGGATCTTCGCCCTGCCGTGGTACGGCCGGACCCTGGTCGGCACTACCGACGTCGACCACGAAGGCGGGATCGAGGAGGTGGCGCCGACCGGCGACGACATCGAGTATCTGCTCGACTCGGTCAACCGGTTCACCGGGAAGTCGTTGAGCGATTCCGACATCGTGGGTGCGTTCGCCGGGGTGCGGCCGCTGATCAGCACCGGTGATCCCCGCAAGTCCGTGGATATATCCCGGCAAGCCGAGCTGTACGAGACTTCGTCCGGGATGCTCACGATCACCGGCGGCAAGCTGACCACCTGGCGCCGGATGGCCAAGGACACCGTCGACCGGATCGTCGACCGCGCGGGGCGGATGGCACGGTGCCAGACCGCCGAGATCCCGCTCGGCATGGAGATCGACCCGGCCGCGCTCGAAGTCCCGGAGGGCGTCGACCCGGGCGCGACCGAGCAGCTCGTCTTCCGGTACGGCCACGCGGCCCGACGGGTCTTGGACATGGCGGAGCACGACGAGGCCCTTCGTGCCCCGATCGTCCCCGGCAGGCCCGACCTGCTGGCCGAGGTCGCCCTCGCCGTCGAGCGGGAGCAGGCGATGACGATCGCTGACGTCTTGTTGCGCCGGACCCGGCTGGGTCTGACCGCCGCGGTCGATCTGGCCACGCCGGAATCGGTCGCCAAGGTCGCCGACGTGATGTCCGGCGGACTCGGATGGTCGGAAGCCGAGCAGGGACGCCAGGTTCAGGCCTGGCTCGCGACGGCGGAGGCCGAGGGCCTCAATCCTGCCGCCAGCGCCTGAAAGTCTCCCGGGCCGGGCGGGCCAGGGGGCCTTGGTGCCGCTCCCGCGTCCAATAACCTAGAAGCATGAAACTTTTCATCGATACCGGGGCAGTCTCCGAGGTTGAGGAGATCGCTTCCTGGGGCGTACTCGCCGGCGCCACTACGAACCCGTCGCTCCTGGCCAAGGAAGACGGCGATCCCGGCGACATCATCCGCAAGATCGCCGACCTCGTCGACGGTCCGACCTCGGCCGAGGTCGTCTCCAACACCGCTGAAGGAATGATCGAGGAGGGTCGCGCGCTGCGCGAGCTGCATCCTCACGTAACCGTCAAGGTTCCCTTCTGCGAAGCCGGCCTGACCGCCTCCCGCACCCTGACCGACGAAGGCACCATGGTCAACATGACGCTCGTCTTCTCGCCCAACCAGGCGCTGCTCGCCGCCTCGGCCGGAGCCACGTTCGTGTCCTGCTTCATGGGCCGGCTCGACGACATCTCGGTCAACTCGGCCGCTGTGCTCGAGGAGATAATCGACGTGCTGCGTGCCCGGGACCTGGAGTCCGAGGTGCTCGCCGCCTCGATCCGCCACCCCGAGCACATGGTCACCGCGGCCGCTCTCGGCTGCGACATCGCGACCGTCCCGGCGAAGGTCTTCCACCAGATGCTGAACCATCCGCTGACCACCTCCGGCGCCGCCCAGTTCGAGAAGGACTGGCAGAGCCGTCCGGAGTTCGGACAGTGGCTGGGCGGCCTGGTCGCGGACCACAAGGCGAAGGGTGGGTCCTGACCGATGGCTGATCTTGAATCCAAGTCACTGGCAGAGCTCCACAAGCTGGCGGGCGAGGCCGGGATCGATAAGTTCCGGCTTCTCCGTCGCGACGACCTGATCGCGAAGCTGGGCGATTCCGGGGACGGTGGAGAGTCCGGCTCGGGAGACGATTCCAGCGATGGCGCCGGCTCCAGCCGGCGATCCGGTCGCTCCCGTTCACGCCGTCGAGGCGGTCGAGAGGGTGGAGACCGTGAATCGCGAAGCGAACGTGAACCCCGCGGCGGTCGCGATTCGGACACCGACACCGACTCCGACTCCGACACCGATGACGGTGACGATGAGAACGGCAAGGCAGCCGGGGGCGACCGTGAACCTCGCGCCGGCCGCAGATCAGGCCGTGACCGCGAGCCCCGCGAGGACGATTCGCGCGGAGAGCGTGAACCCCGCGGAAGGGGCGGCCGACGCTCCCGGGGGCGCGATCGCGATCGTGAAGGCGGGGGAGAATCACGCGCCGGAGGCCGCGAGACTCGCGACGAGCGCACCGACGCCGAGCCCGAACTGACCGAGATCACCGGTGTGCTGGACGTGCTGCCGCGCGGCAGCGGCCTGGTCCGGGGCGAAGGCGCCCCTGAAGCGGGCATCTACGTCTCGCCGGCACAGATCCGTCGTTGCGAGCTGCGCTCGGGTGACGAAGTCACCGGCCCGGTGCGTCCCGCGCGACGGGGCGAGCGACGGCCTTCGTTGGTCCGGGTCGAGCTGGTCAACGGCGAACCCCCGGTGGACGACCGCAGCCCCAGCTTCGACAAGCTGACCCCGATCGCGCCGCACCGGCCGATCCCGCTGTCGACGGACTCGGACGACATCCTCGCCCGCGCCGTGGATCTCCTGGCTCCGCTCGCCTTCGGGCAGCGGGTCCTCGTCGAAGCCCAGCCCCGGTCGGGACGCACCAGCTTCCTGCGGGCGCTGGCCAAGGCGATCGCCAAGGGTTCCGAAGATGCCGACGTCACCGTCCTGCTGGTCGACGAGCGTCCGGAAGAAGTCACCGCCTGGACCCGCGAGGTGCCGGAGGTCGAAGTCGCCGCCGCGCCCGCGGATCTCGGTGCCCATGAGCAGGTCCGGGTGGCCGAGCGTGCACTCGCCAAGGTGAAGCGTCAGGCCGAGGCCGGCAACGACGTCGTCATCATCGTCGACTCGCTGACCCGTCTCGGCAGCGCCTATGGCGACGCCGGAGCGGTCAAGCCGTTCTTCGGGCTCGGTCGCGAGTTGGAGGAGGACGGCTCCGGTTCGATCACCGTCATCGCCACCGCGCTCTGGGGCGCCCCCGGCGACCAGGCCGTGATGGATGCGGTGCACACCACCGAGAACGTCACTATCCGCCTGGACGCTTCCCTCGCCGCGGCGGGAGTCGTGCCTTCGCTGGACGTGACCTCTTGCGCCATCTCCGGCCAGGAAGCCCTCCTGGACGAAAAGGCCGTCGCCGCGATCCGCCGACTGCGGAGCGAGCTGAACGGCATGGAGCCGATCCCGGCCGCCGCCCGTCTGGTCGAGCTGATCAAGGGCTCCTCGAGCAACGAAGAGCTGCTCGAGCGCCTGTAGCTCAGAGCCGCCGCTTTGGATCGGGCCCGGCCTTTTGCGGCCATAGTGCGCAAAAGTCCGGGCCCGATGCGCTT
>JBEBXB010000116.1:0-6914 GCA_040391885.1 Conexibacter woesei
TGAAAGGCCATGGAGAGGAAAGTGGGGATTGCGGCCGTGGTCGCTCTGTTGTCGGTGGCGCTCATCGGGGGATCGATCGCTTCCCCGGCCGGCGCCAAGAAGAAGAAAGCGCCGCCGATCACCGCGGTTGCGAAGTACAAGGCGAGAGGCAGCGTCGGTGACGCCTACGTGACCGGGGCGAAGAAGGGCACCCGGCTGCTGCTGGTCAACCGAAAGAAGCGGATCGTCCGTACCGGCAAGGCCGACCGCTTCGGCAGCAAGATCTTCTACGACGTCAAGCCCGGCGCCGGCTACACCGTCCGCACCCGCAAGGGAAAGAGACGGGCCCAGGGCACCAAACGGTTCCGCATCCTCAAACCGGGAGCCAACCCGGCGCCCTCCTTCTACCGCAACAAACCGCTCCGCGAAGGCCTCAACTACGTGAAGATGCGTGACGGAGTCGAGATCGCGATGACCGTCCGGCTGCCCCAGGGCAAGACGATGGCCAACGGCCCATTCCCGACCTTCATCGAGTACTCCGGCTACCAGACGGCCGCCCCGCATGACCTCTTCGAATCGATCATCGGCGGCATCGGCGGGGCCTCGGACCCGCTCGCGCCCGCCACTTCGACCGCGGTCGGCGCCCTGATCGGACCGATGCTGGACATGGCCGTCGTCTCCGTGCAGATGCGCGGGTCGGGCTGCTCCGGCGGAGCTTTCGACCTGTTCGGCTGGCCGACGACCTACGACGGTTACGACGCGGTCGAGACGGTCGCCGCCCAGGACTGGGTCAAGGGCAAGGTGGGCATGGGTGGGATCTCCTTCTCCGGGATCACCCAGCTCTTCACCGCCGGTACCCGGCCGCCCAGCCTGGCGGCGATCTCCCCGATGTCGGTCACCGACGACATCTACTCGGGAACCGGCTTCCCGGGCGGAATGTTCAACAGGGGCTTCGCCTACACCTGGATCACCGAACGGATGGAGGACGCCCGGCCGGCGCCGGACGGAGGTCAGGAATGGGCGCGGATAATGAGCACCAACGGCGACCCGGCGATCACCGACCCGGTTCTGCGCGAGCAACAGAAGCAGCACTGCCTGAACAACCAAAAGATGCGCCTCCAGACCCGGGACGCGAACAAGCTGATCGAGCAGAACCCGTTCCGGACGCCGAAGCTGTTCGAGAAGCGCTCACCGGGCAAGTGGCTGGGAAAGACCAAGGTCCCCGTGTTCCTGATCGGGCAGTTCCAGGACGAGCAGACCGGCGGACACTTCCCTGAGGCGCTCGCCGGGCTGAAGAAAAACCCGAAGGTGTGGCTCTCGCTTCAGAACGGGGTGCATGTCGATTCGCTCGGCCCGAGCACGATCACCCGGTGGATCGAGTTCATGAAGCTCTACGTCGCCGACGAGGTGCCGGTGGTGCCGCCGCTAATCCTCGCTCTCGGCCCGGCGCTCTACCAGCAGATCGCCGACTCGGCCGCTCTGCCGATCCTGCCGTCCCGGTTCACGCTGTACCCGTCCGCGAAGGCCGCCCGGGCGCAGTTCGAGAAGGACCCCCGGGTACGGCTTCTGATGGACAACGGCGATGCCATCCCTGCGGTACCCGGTTCGATCGGAGCCAAGTGGGAGGCGGGGTTCAGCGACTGGCCGATCCCGTCCCTCAAGCCGACCACCTGGTTCCTGGGTGGACAGGGCCAGCTGCAGAGCAGCAAGCCCGCGAAGGGCACCGCCAGTTATCTCTCGGATCCGTCGGCGCGCCCGGTCGCGACCCTGCCGGACGCGAACGAAGCCGACTCCTGGAAGCCCCAGCCTCCGTACGATTGGCAGCCCGTGAAGCCGGACAGAGGCCTCGCCTGGATCTCGCCGGCGATGGAGAAGGACACCTTCATCGCCGGTCCGTCCAGCGTCGACCTCTACCTGAAGTCCTCGCACCGCAATACGGACCTTCAGGTCACCCTGACCGAAGTGCGGCCGGACGGCAAGGAGACCTACGTCCAGAACGGCTGGTTGAGGGCCAATCACCGCGAGCTGGATCGGAAGCTCTCCCGGCCCAATGACCCGGTCCAGACCTGGCTCAAGCGAGACGCCCTCCCGCTGAAGAAGGGCAAGTTCCAGATGACCCGGGTCCAGATCTACCCGACGGCCCATGTCTTCCGCGCCGGCTCGAAGATCCGTCTGAACCTCCAGGCGCCCGGGGGCGACCGCACCATCTGGAAGTTCGCCACGATCGAGAAGGGCAAGACCCGCAACACGATCGGGCTGGGTGGAGCGATCCCGTCGAAGCTCGTGTTGCCGGTGATTCCCGGCCAGACAGCGAAGGGGACCCCTCTGCCCGCCCCGACGGCCCTGCGCGGCCAGCCGAGCCGAGCGTATGAACCGGCTTCGAACGGCGGGTGAGGACGGCGGATGAGGAGGTCATTGCACCCTCATCCATCACGGTTGGGGCGCTTAGGGTTGGCACCGCGCCGCTTCTGAACCTTCCGCCCTTTTTGCTCTCCGTCCCGAATCGAGTCGGTGCGGCCTTGGATGGGGATCGCTTTTACCTCGCTCATGCTGAGAGAGAAGCGGTGGCCGCTCGCCAGTAGCTCCAGGTTGGCCATCGCCTCATCGGTTCCGTGGACGCGGTCGTCCAGGAAGTACCGAATCAGTGCCAGCCGGTACTCCGGAAACTCGTCAGTGGTCGCACCGACCCCTTGGATCATCGCGGCCATCGCTCGGAGCTGAAATTCCCGTCGACCTTTGTACATCGAGTGAAGGGTGGACTCCGAGTAGCCGTCGCGATCGAATTCACGCGCGGCGTCCAGGAGGCCCTCCACTTTCATGCCGCGGGCCTTCATGCGGCGGGTGAGACGGTCGTGGAAAGAGTTGCGGGGCATGCCTGAATCAAAGACGTCCCGGTACGATTTGACAAGGGACAAGTCGTACCTGTACGAAGTAGGGTTACATAGCCGTGACGTTTGCTTCTGAGTCCCGTGAGGTTCGGGCAGCTGACGCCGTGGGTGCTGTTAGGTTCGCACGAACATATGTTCGAGGAGGAACGATGGACATCGAGGAAGAAGATGATGGGCGAATGACCCGGGTCGCCGAAGACGAAGTTTCCGAGGGAGACATGGAGATGGCCCGTGAGATTGCCAACTTCATCGCCGATCGGGCCTTCGTGTTCGAGGACCACGAGTGCCGCGCGTGGGCGCTCTCAGATTTTGGCGTCTGGGCCGCATTGGCCGGGGACGAGCCTGAGCTGCGGCTGGTCGAAGGTGGGCAGTCGAGTCCCTGAGTTCAGCCGTGGGGCCCGGGACTGGCTTTGACGAGCTCCCGGGTGAACCGATGGGCCGGGGAGTCGAGGACCGCGGCGGTGGATCCGGTTTCGATGATTCGACCGTGCCGCATCACCGCGACGCGGCCCGCGATCTGGCGTATGACGTCCAGGTCGTGGGCGATGAACAGACAGGCCAGCCGGTGTTGCGCCTGGAGCTCGAGCAGCAGGTCGGTCAACTGATCCCGCAGTGGGATGTCCAGCGCCGTGAACGGCTCGTCGCAGATCAAGACCTCCGGTTCGATCACCAGGGCCCGCGCCAGAGCGACGCGCTGCTGCTGGCCGCCGGACAGCTCACGGGGGCGCCGTTCGAGCAGGCCGCGTGCGAGGCCGACGGAGTCCAGCGCCGTTCCGACCCTGCGCTTCCGTGCCGCCCGGTCGCCGATCCGGTGCGCCGCCAACGGTGCCTCCAAGATGCGGGCGACGGAATGACGAGGGTTCAGCGAAGAGCCAGGATTCTGGAACACCGCGGATATCCGACGACGCAACGGCCGCAGTTCACGCTGTGTGAGTGAGGAGATGTCGGTTCCCCCGAGCAGGATCTGCCCCGCGCTCGGGTCCATGATCCGCAGGGAGCACCGGGCGAGGGTGGTCTTGCCGCAACCCGACTCTCCCACCAGCCCCAACATCTCGCCCCGCGCCACGCTGAGGGAGATGTCGGCAATCGCCCATTCCGGTCGCTTGGGGTAGGTCGCGTAGAGGCTCTTCAGCTCGAGCACCGGCTCGGCCGACGGGTCACTCGTCTCCGGTTGCGTCTCCTTCCTGGGCTTTCGGGCCGTGAGCGGTCGGGCCGGAGGCTCACCCGCCGCCCGGGCTGCTCCGGCCTCGATGGCCACCGTCCGGTCGGCCATCCGGCCGATCACATGCGGGTCGTGGCTGATCAGGAGGATCGAGAGCGAGCGGCGGGAACGGATCGACTCGATCAGCCCGAGAATCTCGTCCTGGGCGATCGCGTCAAGCGCCGAGGTCGGCTCGTCGGCGATCAGGACAGAGGGTTCTCCCGCCAGGGCCAGCGCGATCATCACCCGTTGGCGCATCCCGCCGGAAAGCTCGTGGACGTATGCCTGACTCGTCAAGGCAGGGTCGGGAAACCCGACCTCGGCCAGCAGCCCCAGAGCTCGTTCCGTCGCCTCGTCGCGCCCCAAGTCGAAATGCGCTCTGAGCGTGTCGACGAGCAGCCGGCCGATTCGGTGGACAGGGGTCAACGCGGCCCCCGGGTCCTGGAACACCATCCCTATCTCCGCGCCTCGAAGGCGTCGGTACTCGGCTTCCCGCAGCGTCGTCAGTTCAAGGTCGCCCAGTCGAATCGATCCCTTCCGGATCGATTCCCTTCCTCCCGGCGGGAGGCCCAGTATCGAAAGTGCGGTCACGGTCTTGCCGGCCCCGGATGGGCCGAGCAGCCCGAGCGTCGTGCCGGCCTCGAGCTTCAGGCCGAGGCCGCGGATCAAGTCGTGGCGCCGGACGCCGGAATCCACGGAGACCCAAAGGTCTTCGACGGTCAGGTCCAGTCCCGCATCTGCTTCTTGCGTCACGATCGGCCCCTTGCGGCTAGAGCTATTTGCCAACAACCTCGCCGGGCCACAGTACAGTGTGTACGTGTCTGTTCAGGGAGGATCAGGTAGGGGGCAGTACCCGTTCGCCGCGGATCCGATCTCGGCGCCCCCGGATCTGCTCATGCCCGCGATGGGCTCGGCCGGCAGACGACGAGGGAAGATGGGCCTCCGAGTTGCGCTTGCGGTCTTGATCGCGATCACCCTGGTTGGTCTCTTCGCCCCGCTGATCGTCTCGGTGACAGGCATGCCGTCACCCAGTGCGATCGACACGTCCAGCCTCTCTTCCCGGTTCGGAACCCCGACCGGCCCGAGCGCTTCCCACTGGTTCGGGGTCGACGGTCTGGGGCGGGACATCTTCAGCCGCACCGTTTACGGGACCAGAGTCTCTCTGGGTGTGGCGTTGTCCTCGACAGTCCTCTCCCTGCTCGTCGGGGTCAGCTTCGGGATGATCGCCGGCTTCCGTGGCGGTTGGGTCGACTCCACGATCTCACGGCTGATCGAGACCTTTCTGGTCGTGCCGTACCTGTTGCTGGCGGCGGGGATCGCGGCGAGCTGCTCCGGGGAGGGGGGTTGCTTCGGTGGTGCGTTGCGACCGGGAATACCTCTGGTCATCCTGGTCATCTCGATGACGTCATGGCCAGTTGTCGCGAGGCTGACCCGGAACCAAACGATCGCGATCAGCGAATCGGATTTCATCTCTTCCGCTCGTGTATCCGGACTCGGCTCGGCACGGATACTCGCAACCGAGATTCTTCCGAACCTGAGTCGATCCATTCTGGTCTTCGTGGCCGTCTTGATCCCGCAGGCGATCCTCGCTGAAGCCGCGCTCAGCTTCCTCGGCGTCGGCGTACCGCCACCCACGCCCAGCTGGGGCCAGTCGATCGTCCGCGCGGTCCCGTCGTTCCCGGACTCCTGGTGGGCAATGCTCTTTCCGGGGATTGCCCTGCTGGCCACGGTCTTCGCCATCACCGTGATCGGCGACCGGATCCGGGACCGTTCAAACCTCACGCGGGGGTTGTCCAGGTGAATCCGAGATCCCTTTGGGCCCAGGGGCTGTGGATCTCTTCACTAGTCGCCATGGTCGTCCTGATCGGCGGCTGTGGCGGCGGGGAGCCGTCGTCGACCACGGACGGGGATTTCACGCCTAGGTACGAGCCGCCTGCCAATGCGAAGCGAGGCGGGGCGCTCCGGGTGCTCGGCTCGGGCGATGTCGATTCGCTCGATCCGGGTTCGCTCCAGAACCAGTTCGCGGTCATGGTCAGCTTCGCCACCCAGCGGACTCTCATCTCACCAACTCCGAACCCCGGTCCCGGGATGATTCCCGATCTCGCCGATGGTCCTCCGGAAGTCGATCGAGCCCGGGGCACGGTCGACTTCCAGATTCGCGATGACGTCCGCTTCGCACCACCGGTTTCCCGGCGGATCGGTGCCGACGATTTCAAGTACGCGTTTGAACGCGGGCTTCTACCCGGTGTGGCGAACGGCTATCTGCGGACCTATCTCGGCACGCTTCGGGGGTTCGGGAAGGCAGTACGTCAGGCAAGGAGCGATACCACCAATGCACCGGATATCTCGGGGCTCGAGGTCGTGGCCCGGGACCGCCTCCGACTCAGGTTCAAAGGGAAGGTTCCTCCGCTGGCGGTGGAATCGCTCTCGCTTCCTTTCGGAGCCCCGGTTCCGCGCGAATACGCCGAGAAGTTCGACGCGGAGATCCCTTCCACCTATGGGCAACACGTCGTCTCGTCGGGGCCGTACATGGTTCCGAACGATGCCGATGGCAACCTGACCGGCTACTCGCCGGGCTCGGAGATAGAGCTAGTCCGGAATCCGACCTGGGACTCCCACAGTGATTTCCGACCCGCACTGCTCGACTCGATCCGTATCGAGAGCGGTTACACCAACACCGGTGCCGCCTCCAAACGGATCCTCACCGGCCAGTCCGAGATCAACGGCGACTTCGCTCCCGAGCCTGTCGTGCTGAAGGACGCGGCGACAGAGTTCCCCGAGCAGTTGATGATGGTCCCGGCGGGAGCGGTGCTCTACGCGGCCATGAACACCACGGTCGAGCCACT
>JBEBXB010000117.1:0-6844 GCA_040391885.1 Conexibacter woesei
ATCAAGAGGAGCGAGAAGTCATGAATGAAGGTACCTCGGAGTCCCCTCCGATCATCGCCCGGTTGGTCACCATCGGCAGGTTCGGACTCATTCTCGCGGGGCTGCTCGCGCTCCTGGCCACCCTGATCTCCGCCGATGGCGGCACCTCGACCGTGCTGACCCTGTTTCGCGTCGTCGGCTCGATCGGCGTGATGGCTTGCGCCGTGATCGGTTTGGTCAAGCCGATCCGCGCGGTCGACCTCGGTGCGGTCGCATTCGCGGCCCTGCTCGCCGGTTCGGCGGTCGGCAACGCCTTCAATTCGTATGACATGTCGGTTTCGTGGCTCTTGGCCTGGTTGCTCCTGCTCGGCTTCGGCGGCCTGACCGCGGTCGGCCTGGCCTACGGCCCTCCCGTCGTCGACGGGGCCCTGATCAGCGGGATCAAGGGGATCTTCTCCAGCGGGTCGTCGGCCGCACCGGCATATGCCCCTCCCGCTCAGCAGTACGCCCCGCCGAGCCAGCAGTACGCGCCCCCGGCGCAGCAGTACGCCCCACCGGAGCAGACCGTTGAACCGGCAGTGGCAGAAAGCCCAGTCGCGACCGAGGTCGAGGCTGAAGCCGAGCCGGCGGCCGCAGAGGAATCGGCGGAAACCGCCGAAGCCGGCTGGTACCCGCAGGGAGATGGAATCAACGCGCGCTACTGGGACGGAACGGCATGGACGGACGACATCCGTCCCATCACGGAGCTGGATAACTGATCCACACCCGATGATTTCCACGATGGAAGCGGCAGAGCTTGAAACCGTCTCCGAGATCGTCGGATGACGAGGCAGACAGACGTTCTCGCTCCGGGATGGAAGCCTGACCCGGAGCACGCCGGCCACCAGCGGTACTGGGATGGCGCCAACTGGATCGGGCAGCCCGTCCCCGGGGGCACGCCGGTCGCGGCTCAGGCTCCGAGAGCGGTGGGGCCGCCGGCCGGCTGGTACCCCGACCCGAGTCTCTACGGCCAGGAGAGGTACTGGAACGGGGCGCAGTGGGCGGCCGACGTGCGGGCAGTGGCAACCGGTGCGGCCCAGAATCCGAAGTCGGGCAAGGCGACGGTCTCGATGGTCTTGGGGATCATCGGCCTGGCGATACTGCCGTTCAGCGCCTTCACCTTCTTCGCGGTCCCGTCGATAATCCTGGGAGTGCTCGCGGTTGTTTTCGGTCAGCAGGGGAGGTCGGAAATCGCGAGAAGCCCCGGAATGGGCGGTGCGGCTCAGGCCAAGGCCGGGCTGATAACGGGGTCGATCGCATTGGGACTCGTCTTGATCCTGGTGCTCCTCGCGGTTGTGGTCGGCGTGCTGGCCGCGGTCTGAGCCGGACTGCCCACGCCGAACATCTCCACCGCGCATATATGCTCTGTCGGCGATTCGGCGGGCGGCGACGATGGCAGCTCGCGGGTCGGTACGGGAGAGTCGGGTACATGATTGAGCCGGTTGGGAGAGATCAAGGATGAATCCAAGGCTGAGACGTCTTCAGGCTGACTACGAGTTGGTCCGGGATTCCTTGTCCGGTCATCCCCACATCACCGTCGAGCCGGTGGGAGAGCATCTGCCGCCGGAGACGTATCGGATCCAGTACCGGGTCCGCGGCCTGTACCTGGAGGATTCCCAGCCCGCCTACCGGGATGTCCACGAGATCGAGCTGATGTTGCCCCTTCGATATCCGGCGGGCAAGCCCTACGCCGTGCCGGTGACCCCGATCTTCCACCCGAACATCAAGGAGTACGTCTGCATCGCCGACTACTGGGCGGCGGGCACCACTTTGGTCGATGTCATCGCCAAGATGGGCGACATGATCCAGTGGCGGATCTACAACATCGCCAGCCCCCTGGACGGCGTCGCCGCCAGATGGGCACGGGACAACGAAGATTCGGGGCTGTTCCCCCTGGGGGAGATTCAGTTCGGCGTCGAGGAGGTGAGCGTCAGCCTCAAGGGGTCCGGCACGGCACCCGTCGAGGAGATGGCCCCGCCGCGACCCGGGAGTGCGTTGGGTTCGTCCCGGCAGGACGGGATGGACGCACCGCCCGCGCGGGGGGCTTCGATAGCTCCCCCTCGCGGTGACGAAGCTTGATCTGAACATGGCGGCCTGAAGGTCGCCGATCACGAAAGGACTGGTGATTGGTTATGGATTTGACCGTAGTCGACGCAACGGGTAACAAGACGGAGGAAGTGACCGTCCCGAACGATGTCGCCGCCGGGCGGATCGTCGGCAAGCTGGTGGGGTTGCTCCAGCTGCCGGTGACCGGCCCCGACGGGCAGCCCCTCTCGTACAAGTTCCACCACAAGCAGTCAGGGCGTCAGATCAACGACAACGAGACGCTTGCCGCCGCCGGTGTCAACGAGAACGACGTGCTTCGCCTGGTCGCCGAGATCACCGCGGGCTGAACGACCATGGCGGACGGATCCGCGCCCCGGCTCGACCTCGATCTCGCCTCGGAGAACGATCGGTATCACCGTCAGAACCTGATCAGCTGGTGGGATCAGGAAAAGCTCGAGGCGGCGTCCGTCCTGGTCGTCGGCGCTGGGGCGCTGGGAAACGAACTGGCGAAGAACCTGGCCCTGATGGGAGTCGGCCGGATCGTGATCGCCGACATGGACCACATCGAGTACTCGAACCTGGCCCGTTGCGTCTTCTTTCGCCCCGAGGACGAGGGGCGGAACAAGGCGACGGTCCTGGCCGATCGGGTGTCGGAGCTGAACCGCGACGTCGAGGTCGTCCCGCTCGAAGGAGACATCCGGCTGTCGGCCGGGCTCTGCCTCTTCGACGAAGTGGATGTCGTCCTCGGAGGGCTGGACAGCCGCGAGGCGAGGCTCTTCGTGAATCGCTCTTGCTGGAAGACGGGAACCCCCTGGGTCGACGGTGCGATCGAAGGGTTGATGGGAACCGTCCGGGTCTTCATCCCGCCGGACACGGCTTGCTACGAATGCACGCTCGGCGAGCGTGACTTCGAGCTGATGGAGAACCGACGGTCCTGCGCCCTTCTCTCCCGGGAGGAGATGGAGGCGGGGAAGGTGCCCACCACCGCGACCTCAGCCGGGGTGGTCGCCGCGATCGAGGTCCAGGAGGCGATCAAGCTGCTTCACCGGGAGCGCCTCGGCGAACCGACCTTGGCGGGGGCGGGATTCCATTTCTCCGGGTTGAACCACGACTCCTACGTGGTCGGGTACTCGGCCCGGGAGGACTGCTTGAGCCACGATCGCTACGACCTGGAGGGGGCGACGAAGGTCGGGTCCGAGGCGACCCTGGGCGACATCCTCGCCCTCGCCGACCGTGACCTCGGCGGGGCTGCCGTCCTCGAGCTCGAACGTGAGATGGCCCTTGCCGCCACCTGCGAGCGGTGCCGTCGAGAGGACTGGATCGGGCTCCCCGTGGACGGCCTCGAGGCGGGGATCGGTGTCTGCGGCGAGTGTGAGGAGACGATGCGACTGTCCTTCGCGCACACCGCGGAAGCGGGCTCGCGGCTCCTCGAGTCGGTCCCGGAAGCGGTCGGCATCCCCCGGGGCGACGTGATCGTCGCCCGGAGGGGGATGGAACGGGCCTTCTTCCGCCTCGATGCCGACGGACCGGTCATCGATTCTCTGCGGGCACGGTGATGGGCCGACGCGCGAGACGTGATCGGGGCTCCGATCGTGACTATGTGGTCGGGATCAGGCGTGTCTGCAGGGAGGTCGTCTACCCGCATGTCTTCGGATCGTCCGACCGCGAAGTCGGTGGGGTGCTCGTCGGGTGGAGCGGCCCGGGCGGCCGGATGCCGGTGGTGACGGCGGCCATACCCGCGATCAGTGCGGACGAGCAGCGGGCGACCCTCACCTTCACCCAGGATTCGTGGGAGCACATCCACAGGGTGATGGATGCGGACTTTCCGAAGGATCAGATCGTCGGCTGGTACCACAGCCACCCCGGGTTCGGGATCTTCCTCTCGGATCACGACATGTTCATCCAGGAGAACTTCTTCAACGGGCCCTCCCAGATCGCGCTGGTGGTCGACCCGTTGGCGGGGAGCGAAGGTGTCTTCGCGTGGCGCGACGGCAAGGTCGTCCAGTGCATCGATCGCGGCACACCGGAGCCGTTCGCCGGACAGGATCCTCAGCGAAGGATCGACGGGCTGAGCAGCGTCGCGGATCCCGAATCCGAGATGAGGCCCCGGCGGCCGGGAGAGTTTCCGCTGGTGACGGCCTGCGTTCTCGCGGCCACGGCCGGGCTGGCGGGGCTCGCGATCGGCTTCGGGGCGTTCGCGCTCTTCCACGACGGAGGCACCAACACGCCCACGTCGCCCGTCGCTACCGAGCGGGAACGGCAGGCGGCCAAGCCAGAGCATGAGGAAGGTGCCCGCCAGGGGCAGGAGCAGGAGCGAGAGCGGGAGCAGGGCCAGGAGCGGGAGCAGGATCCGGCAGAGACCCCGCCTCCGCCGGGCAGCTCGGATCGGGAGCCGACACCGGGTCCGGGAGAAGAGAGCGATCGACCGAGGGTGACCGAACTGAAGGGGAGCTATGTCAACTGACGCACCACCTGTCTCGGGGACGGCCGGCCCGGCGGATACCGGACGCTCGTGCCCGTACTGCGGTCAGGTCCCCACGGCGGGAACGCCGATCACGAGCTGCGGCGTCTGCGGCTTCACTCACCATGCCGACTGCTGGAGCGAGAATCGCGGCTGCGCGGTCGTCGCCTGCCAGGGTGGTCCGGACGGATCTTCCGGGGCGCCGCGGGTACCCGTCGCTCCTGCCCCGCCGTTGCCGCCGCCCGTCTCTCGACCGCTCGGTCAGTCGCCACCGCCGCAGCCCGCCCCGCCGACCGGCCCTGGCGGTCCGCCGCCAAGCTTTCCGCCTCCACCTCCGCCTCCACCTCCGCCGATCGCTTCCGGATCAGGGTCCGGACGCTCCTGGCTGCTGCTCGCCCTCGGGATCGTCCTGGCCGTTTTGCTCATCGCCGGAGGCACGTTCGCACTCGTCAACAGGTCCGGGTCGGATGGCGACGGCGGGACCCCGTTCGCCAACACCGAAGGCAACGCCGAAGGGTACGAGGACCCGGGCGATTCGGGCTACGGAAGCGACGTTGCCGGCGAACCGGAGCTGGACGATGTCCCTCCGCCCCCGTGGGATCGCAGCAGAGCTGAGAGAAAGAGCGAGATCAAGGAGCTGATCGTCGACTGGCACGATGCCGCCGGCGCCGGAGACATCGACTACATGTGGCAGAACCTCAGCCGCGAGAAGCGTCGGCAGATACGAGACGACGAGTACGGCGCCATCATGGCGACCGGCAACCCCGGCCCGTTCGACAAGTGGAAAGAGGGTCAGGAAGGGTTCATCGGGGAACTCGACACATCGGGGACCAGGATCCAGATCCTCGACGAGGATCGCCGCGAGAACGAGGTGACGATCCGGGTCACCGGGATGTACCACTCGGGCTCCGAAGGGGAGAGCTGCGGTGGCCGGTGGGAAGGCGTGACCTGGGCGCGGTTCGAACGCGGCAGCTGGTTCTACGAGCCCGGCTACGCGACGTACGACGACCGGTATGAGCGGTGGGCCGATCGCGCCGGGCGGACCCTGGGGCAGCGTTGCCAATGAGGGGCCGGACGTTCGATCTCCGGAACGTACTGCTGGCTTCCGCGATCTTCCTCGTCGCGGGGTTGATCGCCGGGGTGGGGCTGGCCGCGCTCTGGGAGGGAACGGGTCAGACGGATCCGGCTGTCGCCGGGCGAAGCGCCGTCCCGGGTGAGCCGGTCGGTGGCGGGGCCGAGGCCGGTTCGCCGGAGGGAGAGATCGCCTCGATGCGGGCGACGCTGGACCGCTCGGCCGCGGCGGCAGGCAAGAAGTTCAAGGGTGAGGTCGAGGCCGCGGTTCTCAAACAGGGATGGCCGGCACCGGTCGGGGTCAACGCTGATGGGAAGCACAAGCTTTGGAGCCTCGCCAAGCCGGTGGTCGCGGTCGCCTTGATCGAGGTCGGGGCGGAGCGCGGCGTGCCGGATTACATGAGATCCGCCCTCACCGGATCGAGCAACTGCGGGCAACGCATCGCCGTGAATGCGCTCCAAGAAAAGAAGAAGAGCCCCGGGCGTACCGTGGATGCCGTCCAGCGGATGCTCGGCCAAGCCGGGATCTCCGTCGATCCACCGACCGAGATCGACACGCCCGCGGACGGCGACCTGGCCTGCGACGGCTTTCCTCCCGAGCAGGTCGAGGGAACCGACGGAGTGGCTCCGAAGTTCGGGACGAGTCGGTGGACGACCATCGACGCCGCCCGGTTCGCCGCCGCCCTCGCCGAAGGGGAGTCAGGGCCGTATCCCCGATCCGCCGAGGCGGTCATGCGCGTCATGCGAGCCCCGAAGGAGGCCAGCCCCGACGTGGGCGCACTGTCGACTCCCGAAGCTCCCGACCGTGCCGACGACTGGGACTTCGATTGGGGTGCCGGGGCCGCGTTCCCGCGGTGGAAGCCGGCGTTCAAGAGCGGATGGGGCGGGGTGTCGAGCGACGATCGCGGCAGCCGTTACCTGGCGAGCCAGTTGGCGGCGCTCGACGTCGAGGGGGCCCCGGTCGGGGTCGCGGTGACCTTCTACCCGGATGCCCAGCCGGTGGATGACGCCATCGGGCGCAGCGAGGAGCAACTCGCCATCGAGTTCGTCATGAAGAGAATCGGCCGGCAGCTCGCGAAATGACGGTCATCTCCAAGGACGATCTCGATCGCCGATGCCCCTACTGTCGATTTCCGTTCGAGGTCGGGGCCGCCGCGGTCAGCTGCGACCGGTGTGGGGCGGTGCATCACGAGGACTGCTGGCTCGAGGGCGGCGGCTGCGTGGTGGTCGGTTGCGCGATCGGTGGAG